>JAFSKY010000202.1 GCA_017448685.1 Synergistaceae bacterium | reverse complement strand
TTTGAGAATGACACGAGGGTATTCACGATTGACCCGGAAATCAAAGTTGAGAAGGCATATTTCCACAACCGTTACGGGATTGACCTTGTCGGAGATCTCTACATCCCCAAAGACTTCGACCCCTCCAAGAAATACGCGGCAATAGCTGTGTGCGGTCCTTTTGGTGCGGTCAAAGAACAGGTATCAGGGCTTTACGCTCAGGAGATGGCCAAAGCAGGCTTCATAGCGTTGGCGTTTGACCCGTCATTCACAGGTGAAAGCGGCGGGGCTGTGCGCAACGTTCCTTCACCCGAAATCAACACGGAAGATTTTTCGGCGGCAATCGATTACCTCATTGCACAGGATTGCATTGACCCTGAGAGAGTCGGAATCATCGGCGTATGTGGCTGGGGCGGAATAGGTCTCAACGCTGCTGCTGCTGACACGAGGATTAAAGCGTCAGTAATCTCCACAATGTATGACATGAGCCGGGTATCACGCAACGGATATTTTGACGCAAACGACTCAGCTGATGCGCGTTACAACATGAAGAAGGCCATGAATGACCAGCGTGTGAAAGACTACAAGGCCGGGACATTCGCGAGGGCAGGCGGAGTTGTTGACCCATTGCCGGAGGATGCGCCACAATTCGTGAAGGATTATCACGCGTACTACAAGACACCAAGAGGCTACCACGTGAGAAGCCTCAACTCCAACGAGGGTTGGAACGTTACAGGAGCTCTTCCTATGGTGAACATGCCAATGCTTACGGACGTTGAAGACATACGTAGCGCGGTACTCATCATTCACGGGGAAAATGCTCACTCAAGGTACATGGGCGAGGACACATTCAAGAGGCTCAAGGGCGACAACAAGAAGCTCATGATTATTCCGGGAGCATCACACTGCGACTTATACGACAACATGGAGAAGATACCCTTTGCGGAAATCATTGCGTTCTTCAACGAGTATTTGAAGTAAGGCACAAGGGAAAAAATATCAGCCCCGTAAGTGAACAGCTTGCGGGGTTTTTTTGTGGGAGGACGAATGATGAAACGTGCAATAATCTTCGGGATTATGGTTGCGGTAATGTCAGCTGGATGTTCTTCAGGCGGCGTGAATATCATGGAAGAGTCATCATCTCCGTGTGTGAGGCTCAATAGCGGATATGATATGCCAGTGTTAGGGCTTGGCACATGGACTCAGGATAACGGAACGGCGGAAAACTCTGTGTACACTGCAATATGTGAGGGGTACAGGCTCATTGACACAGCACGGTATTACGGCAACGAGGCGGGAGTCGGTCGAGGAGTCATGCGGGCAATACGTGAGGGGATAATCACTCGTGGGGATATATTCATCACGTCAAAGATAATGCCGGGTAATTACTCAGACGCAGATAACGCTATAGACTCCTCACTTCAAGCATTGGGACTCGGTTATGTGGATTTGATGCTCATACATCAGCCGGGCTATAACGATGAGGAAGCGTACAGGGCATTGGAACGCGGAGTCATGGCCGGGAAAATACGCTCAATAGGAATCTCCAACTATTACACGCCCTCAGACTTTGAACGCATTACCCGCAATGCCTCAATCATTCCGGCGGTCGTGCAGAATGAGAATCACATCTACTATCAGAATACCGCCCTGCAAGAATACCTGAAGCGTTACGGAACAATCATTGAGAGCTGGTATCCTTTTGGGGGCAGGGGACATACTCAGGAACTATTCAGCGACAAAGCAATAACGGAAATCGCCGCCAAACATGGCCGGACTCCTGCGCAAATCATTCTGCGTTGGCACATTCAATCAGGCTACATCGCTATACCCGGCTCAAAGAACCCGGAGCATATCCGCGAAAACATCAACATATTCGACTTCGCTCTCACAAATGACGAAATGAATATTATTTCTGGACTTGACCGTCAGCAAAGGTTTGAATTATGGTAATTTTAAGGTGTCAAACGGGTATAATATTCTTCAGAGGTGTTAATCATGGACAAAACATATATCTCTGAAGACTCAGAGCAAGATGACAAATTCGCTGACACAGAACAAATAACACGCACAATAGGAGTCAATCTGAAACGGGCGAGGCTTGAGCGAGGTTTCTCGCTTGATGAAGTCTCCTCAAGAAGCACAGTGAGCAAAAGCATGTTGAGCGACATTGAACGCGGCAGAAAATGCCCTACAGTAGCAGTGCTGTACAAGATCTGCGAGGGCATAAACATTTCGCTTCCCTCACTACTGAAAGCCCCCGAAAAAATCGTTGAGGTCGTGAAATCCAAGAAGCTCGTCCGTAAAGGTGAGTTCAACATTCAGCATATGTTCCGCTATGACATAGAGACATCGATGGAGATAACGAAAGCTAAACTTGACCCGCATACGGAGCTTACGACAGACAGCCACGGAAATGGTGTGTGGGAGTATGTGCTTGTGATTGAGGGGGTATTCACGCTCGTGCTTGACGGTGAAACGTATGACGTGAAGAAAGGCGAGGCGGTGAAGTTCCTCGCGAACAGGAAGCATACTTACGCCAACAGGACGGACAATGATGTTTGGGCGTATGACATAGTGTATTACGGAGCATGATATACACCGAGCTTGTGAACAAAGCAATAGACCTAGCGTATTCAGCGCACAACGGCCAGAAGGATAAAGCCGGACGGCCGTATTTCGTTCACCCTTTCACCGTTGCCATGAGTATGGAGACTGAAGCGGAAATCTGCATTGCCCTACTTCATGACGTACTCGAAGACACGCCCACAAAACTTGAGGAGCTTGAAGCGATATTCCCGCCAGAAATCACAGAGGCTGTTGACGTTCTCACGCACAAAGATGATGAAAGCTACGAGGAATATATACGCAGAGTCAAAGAGAATCCCACAGCACGAAAAGTGAAGCTAGCTGACCTTGCGCACAATCTTGACATTACGAGATTTGCCGGGAATCCGAATTTGCCGGAAGGATATGAGCATCGCAAAAAGAAGTATGAGCTTGCCCGGGAGATTCTGCTGGCCTGATTCATTCGCTCCATATTCCCCCCTCCAAACTGACCCTGTAACATTCACTCACTCAAAACTCACTCATAATACGGCACTTGATATTCCCTCCCTTATTGCCGTAAAATTCCATCTATCCGCATAAATCATTTCACACACAGGAGGCTTTTTCACATTGGACATTCGTTACTCATGCTCCCCCGTGGATGTCAAACGCTACAC
>JAFSKY010000201.1 GCA_017448685.1 Synergistaceae bacterium | reverse complement strand
GTTTCATGGTGCAGGGGAATTTCCAGATAACGGACGGCGATTTAGACTGGGTAATTGTTGACGATAACGGGTTCTTTCAGGTCAATTTGGGTAACGGTCAAATCGGTTATACTCGCGGAGGTTCATGGCAGATTGACGACCAGGGGCAAATCGTGAATGAGGACGGCTATTTGATTGAGCCAGCAATAACGATTCCCGATAACGCGCAGTCAATACAGCTCTCACCTACAGGAGTCGTAAGCGTGAGGACGGATGACGCTACAGAGTTGCAAGAGATTGGGCAGATTGAGCTAGCACGTTTCATCAATCCTACAGGCTTGCGGGCATTGGGTGATAGGATATTTGTTGAGACCCCAGCCAGCGGACAACCGATTACAGGCCAGCCGGGTGAAGACGGAATGCCACAGGTGAGGCAAAACGTAATCGAGATGTCAAACGTTCAAGTTGTGGAAGAAATGGTAGAGATGATAGTGGCGCAGAGGGCGTATGAGGCAAACTCAAAGGGTATTCAGACAGCAGATGACTTACTGCGCATAGCCAATGGATTAAAGCGTTAAGGCCATGAGGATAAAATCATCGGGGCAGAGGCATTTATGGCTTCTGCTTTTTTTTGCGCTCATGTTGACGGCTGAAACGGCATATTCAGCACAAACGGTGAAGATTGAAATCCCTGAAGTGATTTACGCAACTGGTGATAGTTTTACACTCGGCAAAATCGCTAGGATTACGGGCGGGAATAACAGGTTACGGCGAATATTATCGGGGATTGAGGTTTACGCGGACGGAAATATTCTGACGCGCAACGAGGTATTAGCCGCAATTGGTGAGAGTGAAGCCAGTGATGCACGAATAGAACTCTACATGCCAGCATCATCACGCATAGAATCGCCGGGCTATGAGGGTAACTTCACGGAGACTCAGCCTAGCAACAATTCACGCACATTAGGTGAGCTATCATCCGTCATAAAATCTCTTGCGTCATGGCCGGGAAATGTTGAAGTCAGCACGAACAATCCCATTCCAGAAGGAAGGCTCATAGACCCTCAAAGCATTACGCCAGGGGTGTCAGGAGTTACATTAAGGTTTGAGGATTCGCGAGGACGCGTGAAGCCCCTCAACGTAAAACTCACATGGACACAGCCAGCAATGATAGCCGCCCGCAACATCAAGCGTGGGGATAAGATTAGCCCTAACGACATATTCACGCGTGAGATTAGAGTCACAAGGCCGGGTGTTTATGCGTCATCACCAGCTGAAATTGTCGGCTTCACGTCAAACAGGAACATAAAGCAGGGTGAGCCTATAGAGATTTCTGGCCTGACAAGCTCCAACATCATCAAGCGTGGAAGGCAGGTGAAAATCATAGCGCGTTATGGCGGTGCAAGTGCTTCTGCTGACGGCGTGTTAATGGAGGATGGCCGCCCGGGAGATTGGGTGAAGGTTCGCAGGGCTGATGATAGGAGGACGGTATTACGTGCGCGAATCATCAACGAGAATACTGTAGAAGTAAGGGTAGAATAACAGCGAGGTGAAAATATCATGAGGAAGATATTATGCGCGTTAATGTTGGTGGCATTTCCGGCAGTGTCATTTGCCGGGTCATTATGGGATGACAATACAAACTGGTTTGCGGATTCGAGGCCGGGCAGAGTCGGCGACATCATCACAGTAATGGTGAATGAAAGCACAGGTGCAAAAGATGAGGCGAATATGGACATCAAGAAGGAATCAAGCTACAACGTTCAGGACGGCACCGGGATATTAGGTTTCCTGCGCGGACTCACATTCGGCTCGAACAACTCCACAAAAGGAGACGGGAGCGTTGAACGTACTCACAGCGCAAACACAACACTTGCCTGCCTCGTAACAGAAGTATTGCCTAATGGTAATCTAATCATTGAGGGGACGCGTGATGTTCGCACGAGCGATGAGATATTACAGCTTCAGCTTACAGGAGTGATACGGCCTCAAGATGTGGACTCCGACAACCAGATTTCCAGCCGTCTCATAGCCAACGCAGAAATAGCCGTGAAAGGACGCGGAGTAATCTCACGTACACAGAAGCCGGGTATCGTTACACAGATATTGCAGACCGTGTTTTAGGGAGGCCATGACATGAAGAGGGTATTGCTTGCGTTTGCGATTGTTGTTGCGTTGTGTGGCGTGTCATTAGGGGCTGTCAACCTTCAGGACATGGATTTTTCCCGCGTTAATCCACGAGTCAGAATCAAGGACATTACAGATGTTGAGGGCGCAAGAAGCAATCAGCTTACGGGAATAGGACTCGTTACTGGCTTGAATGGTACGGGCGATAATTCCCCTATGGCAGTGCAGATGATGCGCAACGTTATGCGTAATTTCGGCGTAACTCTTGATGCTCGCTCAGTGAGGACGCGTAATATTGCGGTTGTGGCATTAACGGCAAATCTTCCACCTTACGCGAGGCCGGGACAGGGTATTGACGTGAACGTCAGCACTATGGGGAACGCTTCAAGCCTCTCAGGTGGAATGCTCATGCAGTCGCCATTGAGAGCCGCTGACGGTAAAGTCTATGCTGTGGCGCAAGGGCCTGTGATTGTCGGAGGAAGTAGCGCGCAAGGTGCAGCAGCAACACGTACACAGAACATCCCCACAACAGGAAGAATACCCGGCGGTGCAATGGTTGAACGTGAAGTCCCCAATGATTTCAGCATGGGCGGTCAAGTTGCATTGTTGCTCCGTGAACCCGACTTCAACACGGCGCAAAGAATCGCTGACGCAATTAACCGTATGTATGGCGTTGTGGCTTATGCTGTTGACGCAGGAAGGGTTGAGATAAATCTCCCAGGTCCGTACATTCAAGCTCCTGCGGCATTCTTGGCGAATATGGGAGGCATTGAGATTGAGCCTGACACTACAGCAAAAGTAGCCGTGAATGAGCGTACCGGGACTGTAGTTATGGGCGGGAATGTGAAGATTTCAGCGGTTGGCGTGGCTCATGGGAATTTGGTCGTAACTGTTGGTGAAAGTCCCACTGTGGTACAGCCTGAGAGTTTCAGCGGAGGAGTTACGGCTGTAGTGCCACGCACGGACATAACAGCAGATGAGGATGGCGGAGCTATGATAGCGATGCCGGCAACAACAACAGTTAGGGACATGGTGAGGGTGTTGAACTCGTTGGGCGCAAAGCCTAGAGACATCATAGAGATATTGCAGGCTATCAGCAAGGCAGGCGCATTACACGGTGAACTCGTAACCATGTGAGGAGGGATATATCATGCTGAACACTAACGGCATACCGTCATCAAGAATCGTCAACACTCACATTGACCCCGAAATTCACAAGACACAAGAAGCGCAAAAGCTCAAAGAGTCATGCCAGCAATTTGAGAGTATATTGTGGTCAAAGCTCTGGAAGGACATGCGCAAAACTGCAATGTCTATAAGCGGAAATGACAAGGGCAGGCCGTATCAGCAGATGGAAGAATTGACCCTTGAGATGGCTAGTGAAGACCTTGTTGTGAGTTCAGGCGGGGCTGGATTGTGGAAGATGCTTTATGACTCTATGATAGGGAAAGTAGCTGCTGATTACGAGGCTGAACAGAGAAAAGCTGCTGACCTTGAAGCGGAGAATGAAGCGCAAGGTGATACGCAAAGTTTTAATGTTCAAGGATGAAATTTTCCCCCGGTAAACATGGCCGGGGGATTTTCTTATACTGTACGAGCTTTGTATTTTTCCACAAAACATTTTAGATACGTCATTCCGTATTTCCCGTTAAGCTCCTTAGCAATCGTTTCATATGTCCATTCATCATAGCCAAGTAGCTTTGTTGTGCCAGCTTCAACAGACTTTTTCACAGCCTTAGTGAGCCTCTTCAACCTCACAGCACACATCATTACTTCAATGCCGGAAATATATGGGCTTAACGCGTTATGCAAGTCTTCAGGTGTAATACTCATAATGTGAAGTGAAATATCACTGTCAAGGTACGGCCTGTTTATGTGTCCAGCCCTGTCAACGAACGGTGATTGCGAATCATAGCCCGTGAATCTTATTGTAGGAACGGCAATAAACGCTCCGGGTTCATCATTGTCAAAAGCTGATAGCCCGCATACAGCACCATATTTGTCAGTCTTCACAAAATAGCTGTCAGGCTTGTGGTCTCGCTGGAAGCATATAACATCAAGCATGTTTAGTATGGAAAGTTCACGCTGAAATGATGGTGTTATCCTTATGTCAGCAAGAGAGTCAGTAGGCACTCCATCAGCCACATCAATAGATATGCCAACCCTAGACTTTTCGCCGTAATTCAGGCATATATACCGCGATTTAGGCACTATCCAAGACACACCAACTAACTCCGCAACCGCCTCATATGCTTTTGTGCGCCCAGAAAAATACGTGTGATATTGACCTTCCTTGAGATATGCGTTTATCTGGTAATCATGTATGGGAAAAGTTGCAAATCTGGCGAAATTCACAAGGCGTGGAGCAAACCATTCAGGCAGGCTTCCCTCTAAACCTATCAACGAGGCATCTTTAGTGTACAGAAATTTTGCATAAGGGGTGGCAGATTTAGGGTATTTGCGCCCGAAAGGTACTCCCATATGAAAGAATTTGCGCAGGTTTGAGTCGTCATTAAGTTTGTCGGCTATGATGCGTCTAAGCTCATCTCTATGTTCATCAATCCCAGCATACTCGCAATAATCACATACTATGCTGTCAACATATTTGCGTGGCTGTTCATGAACTCGGCATAATCTGAGGTAGCCTCTTCGCTCGCCGTTGTCATAGTATACGATATGGCATGTTGAGTAGCGTTTATACTGCACTTGCTCCGGCAAACACGCAATATCACATTCTGTAGTGAACGTCTTACTACGTACACACAGCAGGCAATATATCTTGACCAGAATATTTTTCACGCAATATTTGAGCCATATAAACACATACATAATACGCTCTGACACACCTAACATTACAATATCAATCCTTCGACGGGAAATTTACTCGCAATTCTATCACAGCACTGTTTGACATAAGCCATGACAAAATCTTCACGCACAACACATTCCCAAAAATCACACACTGCCGGAGGATTTTTTATGCTATAATTCCCGAAAATTCCATGAAGAAAGGACTTGACAAAATAAAAATGTCGGCTACACTTGACCAGACCAGACCAGACCAGACCATTATTCTGCGTTTTACTCTAGCGACTTCTACAGGAATCATCATTCAGATTTAATTTTGACATCAGCCCGCAAAGTTGTTCATGTCTTGAGGGATTACGTTAGTTTTGAGAGCGTAATCGATATTGGTTGTGGAGTGGCTCAGGTTCTTATGGCCTGCTACGAGTCAGGAGTCGGGGTAATCCGGGGCGTTGACGGCTCTTGGGTGAATGAGGAGCTACTTCTCATACCTTCAGAGCAATTCACACAATATGACCTTTCACGACCGGGAATCAAAGACGAAATCCCGGAAAAACATTTTGACCTCACAATCTCATCCGAAGTTGCAGAACATATCGATCCCGAAGATACGGAGACATATATGGACAACCTGACTTCATTCAGCGATATGATACTTTTCTCGGCGGCTATACCAGGGCAGGGCGGAACTCACCATGTCAATGAGCAATGGCCTTCATACTGGATTGAAAAGTTCAGGGCAAGAGGGTTTGTTCCTGTTGACTGCATACGGTCAAAGATATGGGACGACAAAGAAATACGGCCTGATTACCGCCAGAATTTGATGTTTTTCGTGAGAGAAGACAAGCTGAATGATTATCCGGCTCTTGCTACTTATGTGGGGGGAAAAGTATTCGACCTAGTTCACCCTGATTTATTTACCATGAGAATTGAGGCTCTAATGAGGGCGACAGACATACCAAACATGGCTTTCCGCAGTCTCTGCAAAATCATACTCTCAGCATTGTTTTATCTGCCTCGCGCATTCATTCGCGCTGTAAAGAAACGTCTCCCGGCATGGTAAAATTACTGCGTCCCAAGTAAAAATCACACACTCAAAGGAGACCTTCATATGCTCAGAGATGACATGAAGCAGATTCTTGACGGAGCAATAAAAGCCGTCCTACCTGAGTCTGCCGTCAAAGAAGCCCTCAGCAACCCCGCATTCACAGCCCGCAAAGGCAAAGGCAAGCTCATAGTAGCGTCAATCGGTAAAGCCGCGTGGAGAATGGCCAAAGCAGCAAGCGATATACTTGGCACAAACATAACAGGCGCGGTTGTAACGAAATATGACCACTCAATGGGCGACATTCCCGGGCTTGAAATCTACGAGGCCGGGCATCCCGTGCTTGACGCTAACACCCTCAAAGGCACGTCCGCACTTCTTGAACACGTCAAAGGCCTCAACGCTGAAGATACCGTATTGTTCCTCGTGTCAGGAGGAGGCTCAGCACTGTTTGAGCTTCCTGCTGAAAGCGTAACCCTCTCAGACATGCAGGACATAACGAGCCAGCTTCTTGCATGTGGAGCTGATATTGTCGAGATAAACACGATACGCAAGCATCTCTCAAGCGTCAAAGGCGGAAGGTTCGCGGAATTATGCGCTCCTGCTCATGTCTATATGGTGGTGCTGTCAGATGTTCTCGGTGATAGGCTCGACAGCATAGCTTCAGGCCCGGCAGCCCCGGATATGTCAACAAGCACTGAGGCTCTCGAAATCGTCAGGAAATACGGCCTCAATGTGAAGCCCGAATTGATGAGCGTTCTCGCGCGTGAAACCCCCAAAACCCTCACCAACGTTACAGCCGTAATCACTGGGAGCGTTACAGCATTATGTGATGCAGTGAGCGTACTTGCGCGGGAAAAAGGATATTCGCCTCTAGTGCTTACGACAACCCTAACATGTGAGGCTCGTGAAGCTGGAACATTCCTCGCAGGCGTGGCGCGTGAAGTCAAAACGTCAGGAAGGCCGATAAAATCTCCGTGCGCAATAATCGCTGGCGGCGAAACTGTAGTACACCTAACGGGAAAAGGTCTCGGAGGACGTAATCAGGAGCTTGCATTGTCGGCGGCTATGGGGATTGCGGGGCTTGAAGGTGTTGTGATTGCGTCCCTTGGCTCTGACGGCACTGACGGCCCCACGGATGCGGCTGGCGGGATTGTTGACGGCAAAACGGAAGCCACGCTCAAGGCAAAAGGCATAAGCATTCCCGAAGTGTTGAGGAATAATGACGCATATAACGCCCTGAAGGAAGCTGACGCGCTTTTGATGACCGGGCCAACTGGAACTAACGTTAATGATGTCGCTGTAGTGTTGGTGAAGTAGGAAGTTGCCCCCTTGCTGTAACGGTGAGGGGGCTTTTGTTGTGTGTTACCTTGCTGACATGGCCGCACCGATTAACCCAGCCTTATAGCCAAGTGTACAGCTCACGATTTTCGGCAGTGGTATTCCCTTGTAGACTTCGGCAAAAACTTTCTCCCTCAATGGCGCAAGTAATCTCTCACCCTGCTTCCCTATTCCGCCTCCTATGCTTATGACTTCGGGCTGTAACCCGTTGATGAGATTCACCAATCCACACGCTAAATACCCCGTGTATTTGTCGATTAGGTGAGACGCTTCTACATCTCCATTCATGGCCGCGTCAAATACCGTATGTCCGCTCACAATGCCTTCAGATTTCGCCGTGTTCGCTAGTATGCTGTCAGGATATTCCGCGATAAGCTCCTTTGTCATGTTGATTAGCCCCGTTGCTGAACAGTACGACTCAAAGCATCCTTTACGGCCGCATGTGCATTCTCTCCCGCCATACTCGATGACCATATGACCGAACTCACAGCCCGGTACAATGCGCTCATTCACGACATACCCAGAGCCTACACCAGTTCCGAGCGTGATTATCATTGCGCTCTTCGCTCCCTTTGCGCTCCCTGCAACAACTTCACCTAATGCCGCCGCGTCTGCGTCATTCTCAAGGTGTACAGGCATTCCCAATGAGGCATTCAGCTTTGAGGCAACTGCGAAATCATGCCAGCCGAGATTGTTGTTGTAGATGACTATTCCGGCTTGAGTGTCAATGAAACCTGGCGTACCAATTCCGGCAGCTTCGATTTTCCCACCGTCAAGCTTTGAGGCTGATATTGACGCTCTCACGGAGGCTATTATGTCCTCAAGTACAACATCTTGCGGACGGTCTGCCCCTGTAGGTATGCTGTGTTCACCGATGATTTCTCCGCGCTCATTAACGACACCTGTTTTGATGTTCGTTCCGCCTATGTCAATTCCAACGTAATATTTCATGTATGGTCAGCTCCCTTCAACGATATAATATCATTCACACACTGAAAGGAGATAAATATCTTGCGCAAATATTTCACCGTTGCAATACTCATATGCGCTGGGCTATTGTCGCTCTACATGAGGGAGGCTGAAGAGTTCACACACACAGGGCAGGCCATGAACACGATTATACGGATGACGATTTACGGCCATGATGAACGCGTCCTCGATGATGCATTTACCCTGCTGAATGAGCTTGACGCAACACTCTCAATGTACAATCCATCATCAGACATTTCACGCATAAACGCTACAGGCTCAATGAACGTACAACCTACAACAGTTGAGGCCGTGAATGATTCCGTGAGGCTTCATGCTCTTACGGCTGGAGTGTTCAACCCACTTATAGGCGCAGTAACAGGGCTGTGGAAAATCAACCGCAAAGAGGGCAGCGTTCCAACCCCTGAAAGCCTCGATTACGCCGTAAAACTCGCCGACATATCAAACCTCACAATCTCAGGGGATAACATCTCATTACGTCATGAAGGCTGTGTGCTTGATTTGGGGGGCATCGCTAAAGGTTATGCGTCCGTGAAGATTGCGGAATTGCTCCGTGATAGGGGCATAAAGTCGGCAATAATTGACCTTGGCGGAAATGTTTACGCTGTAGGCGCGAAGAATGACGGCTCAAAGTGGCGCATTGGTATTCGTAACCCTCTTGACCCTTACGGAATGCCGGCAGTTGTGGTTGATGTTGCTGACAGTGCGGTGATAACGTCAGGGAATTACGAACGCTTCAAGACTATTGACGGCAAAAAGTATTCGCATTTCTTTGACCCCTCAACGGGTAATAGCGTCATGAGTGATTTGCTCTCAGTAACGGTGATAACGTCTGATGGGTCATTGGCTGATGGGCTTGCAACGGCATTCATGATTACGGGCGTTGAACGTGCGTTTGAGCTTCTGAAGGGGATTGAGCCTGCACCGGGTGTCCTGTTCATCACGCAATCGGGCATAACAGCCACGAGTAATTTGCGCGGGATTATCACGAAATCTGCCGGGACTGTGAATTTCCGGGATATTATGTGATTGTTGCGAGGGGGTTAAACCTTTAGCCCCTTCAATTGTCCGCATAACCTCACAAACTCGTCAATATCATCTGGCATAGCTTTACCCTCCCTAATGAGCCGCTGTATTTGGTCAATCCTACGCTGTAACCTTCCTTTTTCGAGGCTCGATTTCACTTTTTGCCATATTTCGCGACCTCTGAGACCCTTGCACCCTGACACAAATATATTCCCACGCTCAATGAAACCTACTTTGCCGACTTCCCCCAATGACAGCCACAAATCTATGAGCGTATCAGGATTACCCATGAGTATGGCATATGCACATTCACGCCCCATTTCACTCACCAGCAAATCATTCACTTCACCGGGCGCAACATGAAGCCTCAATTGCGGGTATCTCATCAATAATGCACAGAACGCACACTCCAATTCATCGGGCATGGTTACGGGTTCAGGTTCAGGCGTGGGCATGGCCGGAACAGTGGCAATGTTATTTTCACGCGACAAAATACGCCGGGTCATTTCCTCATTCGGAAGGTTGAACACAGCGCATAATTCTGGAACATAGCTCATTACGTCATCAGGATGAAGCCTCATAACGCCGTCCCACAAATCACGAAGCGCAGATTTCCGGGTCAACCTGTCTTCAAGCTCTGGGCGTAATGACTCTATATGTTCGCGCAATAATGGCCTTGCCTCACGTAGAAGCCGCGAAAACTCTTCAGGGGGATTAACGCTCAAAAAGTCGTCAGGGTCTTTAGCGTCAGGGAGGTTCACCACATAGACATCAAGCCCAATCTCCGCGAGTATGTACATTCCTCGTAAGGCTGCTTTCTTCCCGGCGTTATCACCGTCATAGCAGATATAGCACACATCGGCATAACGTTTAATGAGCTGGCCTTGTTCCCGCGTTAATGATGTCCCTAATGACGCTACACTCTCATGAAATCCCTTTTGGTGAAGCCTCAATGCATCAAGATACCCTTCGCACAATATCCCGTAATGCCTATCACGTATATATTTCCCGGCCTCGTTGAGCATGTAGAGATTCATACGTTTGCGGTAAATCTGGCTTTCAGGCGAGTTGATGTATTTTGCGCCTTTACCGGGAATAATCTCCCTTCCACCAAATGCAATAACCCTCCCGGCCACGTCCTTAACCGGGAATGTAACGCGCCCTCTGAAACAGTCATATATCCCTCTACTACCCTGAACCGCTAATCCTGCTTCTATCATTTGCCTATCAGTAATATTCTTCCCACGCAGGAAGCTCACTAATCCATCCCATGAATCTGGGGCATAACCCACGCCATAACGTGAGGCATCTTCAGGGGAGAAGCCACGTTTTTGCATGTAGGCTTTTCCGGCGGGTAATGTCTCATAGTTCCTCCGAAAATACTCATGAGCCAGCAACATAACGCCGTAAATATCCCGCTTGCCATCATCAGAATTTTTCCCACGCCTATACTTTGATGTGTCAATTCCCGCCTGAGACGCTAGAGCCTCTAACGCTTCCGGGAATGTCATACCCTGTGTTTTCATGGTGAACGTGAATATGTCCCCGGCCTCATGGCAGCCGAAGCAGTAATATGTTTGTGTGTCTGTGTAGACGTGGAATGAGGGAGTTTTTTCGCCGTGAAAGGGGCATAATCCCATATACCCGCGTGATGAGGGGCGCAATGACACAATACGGCCTATTACGTCCTCAATCCTTATACGGCTGGTGATTTCGTCTTTGATGTCCATGAGGGATATTATAGCTACGTGGAAAATGCCCGTTTTTGCTGGTTTTGTCGGCTGATATTATAATATCTACGTTTAATCATTCCCCCGTGAAAGGAGTTCTTTTTCGTGTTCAAACGCTTGTGTTCTGTTATTGCCGTGATTGCTTTCATGGCTATTCCGGCCATGTCATACGCTGATGATGTCGATAACCTCATGAATTTTTACGTCCAGAAATTCACCCCTGAGACCGCTCTAATCATGGTTTCCAACAAGCCAGACAAATCAGGCTCATTCAATGATGTATTCATGGAGCTTAAAGGCATAGTGATAGACAATCTCAGGATGGACTCTCTAAAAGTCAGGATGAAGGGCGTTAAGTTCAACCCTCCGTCAGAATGGGCAAAAGGTAACGTTGAATGCAAGGATGCAATAAGCGTTCTGGCAGTGGCTGAAATGTTCGATAGCGACATCAACAGGGCAATAGAGGATAAGACATTCGGGAGCGGCTCTGATAGCTGGCACGATGTTTCATTGAGGATACAGCCCAAAGGTCTCAGCGGTAAAGGGTATTACAACGCAGGTTCATCATTCCTGAATCTCGACATACTCATAGAGATAACGAGCGGTCTTAAAATTGTGAAGAACAAAGAATTGTGGCTCAACAATCCACAAGTGAAAGTGAACAAGCTCGATCTGCCTGACTACATAACGAAGAAGGCATTATCACGCATTCAGCCATTAGTTGACCTACGCGAATTTCCGTTACCCTTGAGCCTCCATAAAGTCGAGCTGAAGAACGGAAGCGCAGTACTTTCAACGCGTAACCTCCCCAAGCCCCTCACCAAAGGCATAACGTACAAATACTCCAAGTAACGACATGAACAGGACAGACAGAACCCGCTATATATTGGTAGCCTCATCAGCTGTTGTGCAGGGTATATTACTGGGGATGTATGTTGTAATGCGAACGGCGTATATCCCTTTAACGGCAGTGTTGCTAGTGCCGTTTGTGTTCTGGCTATCACAAGAACATTGGGGCAGGCGATTATGGAATTTGCTCATCGGCCTAACACTTGTGCTTGCGTTGCTGTGGGGTTATCGGATATGGTCATACGGTGGTGCAGCTTCATTCCCATCACAAAGCGGTGATTTAGTGCGTGTATCAATGGCCGTGTTCATCCTGATACCGTATTTCCAATGCCGTATAGCCTCGTGGAGCTGGAACGTTCCCTACAGTGATGTATTCTTCCAGTTATGCCGAAATCTGTTCTTGCTGTTTCAAGCGTCAATAGTGATAGCGGTATTCTGGGGATTACTGGTAACGGCGGGGCTTCTGTTTGATATAGTAGGACTTGAGGCAGTCCCTAGGGTGATATTCAATCCAGTAGCGGCAGTGCCAATGACGATGGCGACAATAGCAATCTCAATCAGTGTAGCGATAAAGCATCCCGGCATTGACTCTCTTGGAAGGTGGCTACTTGCTGTGCTAGCGTGGTTACTGCCATTTTTCTCTGTGCTGTCAGTAATGTTCATACTGAGCCTGCTAGTATCAGGAGCATCCGGCCTCAAATCGTTATGGAACACTGGCCAAGCTAGTACGCTGATGTTGTTCCTGCAATTTGGGACGATAATTCTTGCCAATGCGGCATGGCTTGACGGCTCAAAATCGGCATTCCGCACGAAGAGTATTGACCTTCTTGCGCAAGTGTCATTGTTGTGCCTCCCAGTATATAGCGTGTTATGCCTGTACTCGTTGAACCTCCGAATCGGGCAATACGGATTGACCCCTGAGCGTGTGCAGGCGGTATTTCTAGCGTCAGTAACGGGCGTATGGGGATTGAGTTACGCTGTAGCTGTATTGATGGGTAAATGGCCGCTCAAAATCGGGAAGGTAAATATGTGGTCAGCCCTAATCATGGCCGGAGCAGTAATCCTGATGAACACGCCAGTACTTGACCCGTTAAGGCTGTCAGCGTCAAATCAGGCATTGAGGCTGTATAGTGGGAAGATTAGCCCTGAGGATTTCGATTACCTTTACGCACGATTCAGCTTAGGGCGTTACGGAGTGAGTTTGTTGCGTGGAATGTCTGAGCATGAATCCGGGGCGGTGAGGGAAGCGGCAATTTCGGCATTGAGTGATGACAGCGCAGATTATGACCATGCAATGAGGCGACATATCATCGCGCAAGCACGTGTTTACCCTAAAGGTGCAAAACTCCCTGACGGTTTCGGGGCGAAAATCGCGGGAATATGGGATAAACGTCGCGGGATATTGTTTCAGGGCAATGAACCATCATCGCCGGGAGATATAGCGTTTGTGCGTGTGAATATTGGCCGTGATAGCGTGATAGTGTTCACACAGGACGGAGGCGCGGTATTTGGTGCTGACGGGAAATATGTGGGCATGATAGCGGGGAAGTTTGAGCTGTCAGAATTAGGAGCGTTGAAGCCAATTGCCTCCGAGATGAGCGACATAGATATACGAGGTAGAACGTACAGGATAATAACGCCCCCCAAGGATTAAGCCGGGGGGTTTTTTGCGACATTACCTCATGAACATATCCGGGTATAACGGTATCCATGACCGCGATTGAATCAACCCTGCATCAAGATACACAGCCAGCATTGACCGCCCCGGATAACCTGAAGTTGACAGCTCAGTCGGCAACGGAATCTGAATCTGCAAATGCGTCTGCTGTACTGGCAATTCCAGAGTTCCCCCAAGCATGTATAGAGTTTTCCCGCCAGTGAAAGAACTCGCCCGCATCAATGCCGGAGAAGGAATTTCCCTCGCGTAAATATCAAGCTCCAAGCCGTTCAACATACAGAATTTCAGCAACATCAACAAATCCTCATTCGTGAAAGGTATAGACGCATCAACAATAATCCCCGTCAAAGTCTCACGATGAAGCAGCCACACAGACGACAGCACCGAGGCAATATCCCGTGAGCTTCTGACCTGAGACGGCCTAACGTTTAGCGGGAAAATCGTCCCTCTAGGCACAGGCATATGGAACAATACCGCGTCAAAATTCCTCGCACGTTGCCACATGACATTACAGCGCATAGTTCTATCATTCCAGACGGATTGAGCCGTAATCCTCGCACTGTTGGCGTAATTCATGAATGGCGACATCAAAGCGGCATCAAGGACGAAGGCTTCACGTCCATCATTATTTGCGGATATAGAGGGGTTATAGATGCTCAAATATCCGGGGACATCATCACGGGCAGGGTACATTAACGCTTTACGAATGCTAGAAGCTCCTGTGTCAAGCCAATATATATGACCTTCAGGCGACTTGAAGAATGACCAAGCGTTTTTGCTGTCCTCATACAAAGCACCCGCGCTCCTATTGGCATAAGTTCTAGTGCTGAAGTCGATGATGAAGTTCCAGATTTTACCCTCATCAGTAAGCACGAACAATTCACCCGTTGCTGACCACGCCAAATCACGCGGCTTAGGCACTCCATTAATCGAAAAATATTCATGGCTAATCGTGTTGAGTATGTAAATTCTGCCGTTCATGATGTCTGCAATAGCAAGCCAATCAGCATAAGCCTCAATAGCAGACGGTTCAAACAGGAAATCTTCATCCCTCAAAGGTGGAGCCCACATTCTTACGCGCAAATCTCCGTGAGCGTCAGTGTAGAAAGCAATATTGCGTCCGGCATTATCGGCAACAGCAAAAAGGTTCTCCGCAATGAACTCTGCATCAGTTACGCTCTCACTTGGAAGCGTGGCGGTGTAATCGGCAGAAGAATTGAGATCTCTTGCGGTGTAAATATCCCCTCCAGCCGTGAATATCCTGAATGACCCATCCCCCATAGGAATCGCCGTAACGGGGTCAGGAGCTTCAATCTCTTGCAATACTCCGCTTCCGCCCAAAAGGTTGCGCCCTTCCTGACGAATGTATATTTTCCCCCCGAATGTATCAGGTATGCACACGATACCGCCCAATGACCTAACTTTGCCCAATCCCTTTATGCTGAATGGGCGTGTGTAACCTGTCTTCCATTCAGTTTGGACGGTTGACTCAGCGTATTTCCATGATACAGGTATGGGAGCTGTGTCAAGAACGGAACGTAAAACGCTGTCTTGCTCATCGAAATTCCGCGCGATTCTTGGTGCAGAGACATCAAGCGGCCTCACTTCAAGATACCCTCTAAGCGCGTTCATGGCCTCGTCAGTGTAACCCATGCGGTTAAGGTTTAGGGCTGACAGTAGGTAGTAATCGACCATGTAGATATTTTCCCTCATAGCTTGGTCAAGGTAGACTTGTGCATCTCTGTAATCGCGCCTCATGAAGTGGATGTAAGCATTGTTGAAGAGTCGTTCAGCCTCATCGAGATTAGCGCGTGGGACTTCAGCGGCATGTGAGGTTATTGCGTATGAAAGAATGAGAATGATGAAGGCAAGTTTTCGCATGGCATAAAGCAATCTCCTTGTAATGTCCGAAATTAGGGATATTATAGCGTTTGAAAGGAGCAATGATGATCATGAACATAGAGACATTGCAGAGCAACATACAGAGCGCGGAACAATACACAATCCGTGCAAAGCGTGAGGCACAATCGGCCGAGGCGGCGCAAGCATCACAGCAGGTGAATCAGAATGAGACTCAACCTCTCGAAGTTGACACCTACGACAAGGATAACCCTGTAGGAGTTCAGGCAGAAGGGGTATACAGCGTATCACATGATGATGAAGGCAACCTCACTGTGAAATACACGCAACCCGCCTCAAAGTCTGAGGATGAATCATCATCAGCAACGAAGGCTTCAGATTCCAGTGGCAATAAAACGGGTGGGGCAGCTCCAGCATCAACAACTACAGAGTCAACCTCCAGCAGTGATGACGATGAATTAGAGCAGCTTCAGCAACAGAAGCAAGCCTTACAGCAACAGCTTAACCGCGAGTCAGACGAGAATGTGAAAGCGCAACTGAGGACTCAGCTTCAGAATGTGGAGGCGCAAATAATCCAGCTGAAAATGAACTAGGAGGCGTGAAGCATGCGTAAACTTTTTGCGGCGTTATGTGTTGTTGCGGTCATGGCCTCATGTGCATTTTGTGAGACCGTGAAACTTCCTGCCCCCGATAAAACATGCCCCACGACACTCACAGAGGCTCTTGCGCTCAGGAAGACGGAGCGAGATTTTGCGGATGAGGACTTCACGCTTCAGGAACTCGCCAATCTCTTATGGGCAGCTGGTGGGGTCAATCGTCCAGATGGGAAATTGGTTCACCCTGTTGCAATGGGGAAGCAGGACATTACGATATACGTATTCACCCGCGAAAACGTCAGCAAGTATGACCCTAAAGCCAATACCCTTGAGATTGTCGCGGAAGGCGATTATCGACGTGATACAGGCTACAAGGTTCAGAAGGAATTTGTCGGGAAAGCGGCAGTTAATCTCGTGTATGTTCAAGACCTTGCGTTGTGGGAGGACATGAAAGCCCCCGATGAGCTTAAACAGAGATGGGGATTTGCTCACACTGGAGCGGCGATGCAGAATGTATATCTATATTCGGCGGCAATGGGCTGGAATTGTGTTGTGAGGGGGTCATTTGAGGGTGATAGTCTCGCAAAGCTCCTGAAACTTTCACCCTCTCAGAACATTACGCTCGTTCAGTCTGTCGGCAAGCGTCCGAAAAATTAATCCCTGTAAATTTCGCGGATAATCTTGAATATTGCGGAGGCCAACTTCTGAGGGTCATGCCTTAGAACGCGGCCTTCTTTTACGCTCTCATACACTGACATAATCGGGGCTTCCACTGAAACACATCCTGTTTTGCGTATGATTTCGCGCTGTTTGTCGTCAAGGTAAAGCGGTGAAGCTCCTTCCTTCTCGTAACGTTCGAGGATGTCATCCGGGAAAGGTTCAGAGTTTGTGATGATGTAATCAGGCGGACAACCTAAAGCCGCGCTTACCCAGTCAAAATGATTCACAATGTTCATACCTTGCGTTTCATCGGGCTGGCTCATGAGGTTGAGATGTATATTTTCGGGGCGGGAGATTCCTTGAGCTTTTGGGCGAAATCGGGCAATAATAGGTTAGGTATAACGCTCGTAAACAGACTTCCCGGCCCAAGCAATATGACTTCAGCGTCATCAACCGCGCTCAATACGTCAGGGAGTGGCTTTGCGTTCTGAGGCTCAAGCCATATCTCTTTAAGCGTCCGGCCATGTTCGGAAATACTCAGCTCCCCTTTCACCGTGAGACCTTCACGCGTTTTTCCCATCAACGTTATACCCTCATCAGTAACGGGCAAAACTCTTCCGCGAATTGACAGCAGGTGATTCATTATCTCGACAGCTTTTGCGAAATCGCCGCTCATTTCCGTAACTGCCAGCAACAGCAAATTCCCTAAGCTATGTCCAGCCAATTCCCCGCGGTCAAACCTGAAATCAAGAATGCGTTTGAGTTCGCTATCATTCTCCGCAAGAGCCGCTATACAGTTCCTTACATCCCCAGGAGGAAGCATTCCCCATTCGTTACGCAGACGGCCTGAGCTGCCTCCCTCATCTGTAACAGCGACAACTGCCGTAATATTCCTAGTGAAAGCCTTAATCCCCCGCAAGAGTGTAGATAGTCCCGTTCCGCCTCCAACAGCAACGATATACGCTCCCTCGGATAATTTGCGATTTATTGCGCGTTCGATTACTGGCTTACCTGATTTGAGCTTCAACCTTCCGAACATGAAAAGTATGATTAGTGTTGTTGCAACGCCGAGTATAAATGCCGTCAACATACGTCCCTCCTTGCACAATTACTTGTGGTCATGGCCTTTATCCCTGTGCATAACGTGCAGTCCCTTGTACATTGGCGAATACATCTCCCCAATCCATTCAGCAACAGCAACCGACCTATGACGGCCTCCCGTGCAGCCCACAGCTACATGTAATTGCCCGCGAACGTTATTGAGGAATTGAGGTATTGCGAAATCGAGAAATTTTTTGACGAGTGCGAGAAATTCATGGGTTTCAGGGAATTGCGTTAGGTAATCTTTTATGGGCTGGTCTTTGCCGGTGAGGTCTTTCAGCTCTGGAACGTAATACGGATTGGGTAAGCACCTGACATCAAACACATAGCTTGCATCCTGCGGAACTCCATACTTGTAGCCGAATGAGCTAATGAGTACGGAAATTCCGCTATCATCGATGAGAAATTCCTGAAGGAGTCTTTCACGGTGCTGGTGAAGATCCATCATTGACGTATCAATCACGATGTCGGCTCTTTGCAGGACGGGAGCGAGTATTTCACGTTCAGCCCTTATGCCCTCACGAGTGGACATGCCTTTACTAAGTGGATGAACCCTCCTCGTACGCTCGTAACGCCTCAATAGTTCCTCGTCTGAAGCTGTGAGGAAGAGTACTTTGACCGTTCCCCCCCAAGCCTGCGAAATGTCATCGATGACCCTAACGAAGTCTTTGCTGACATTGCGAACGTCAACGGTTGCGACAAGGTTTTTATCCTGCGCTGACATGAGTTTGAACAGTTGCGGCAATAATTCGGGAGGAAGGTTATCTATTGTGATGAAGCCGAAATCCTCAAGAACTTTCAGCGTCATAGTTTTTCCTGCTCCGCTCATGCCCGTAACGATGATAAACTGTTTCATATGAGTGATTCCCCCTTTGTGGATTGGGCTAATTGTACACTAGATTTTCGCTGTGCTATAATTCGGCGCGTTATCACAATTCAGAGAAGGAGCAACCACACACAACCATGAAAAAGGGAACATTTCAGCCCCACAAATTACCCAGAAAACGCAAAATAGGATTTCTCGCAAGGTCAGAAACACCATCAGGGCGCAACGTTCTGCGCAACAGAAGACGCAAAGGCCGCAAATATCTCACCCGTGCATAATTTCTCAGTACTCCGCAAAGGCTGGGAATTTGACCGCATATTCCGCACTGGCGTTCGTGTATCTGGTTCGCTGGTGCGGATGTTGTATCTGCGTGATGAAGGAGAAAGCGTTTCATTCGGCTGTGCTGTCGGCAAGCGTCAAGGTAAAGCACATATCCGCGTAAGAGGAAGGCGCATATTACGTGAGGCATTCAGGCAGATTGCCCCGCGAGTGATGCCCGGACTGAGCATAATACTTACATTGAGCGGAGAAGGTCTGACAGCGAAATCACATGCCGTGCAAAAAGAGCTTGAATCCCTCCTAGCTCGCAGAAAACTTATCAGGAAATGTCCCGCCTCGCAATAATTCTCATACAAGCCTACCAGCAACTAATATCTCCGTTATTGGGCAGTCATTGCAGATTTTATCCGACATGCTCAAATTATGCCTTGAGCGTTTATCGGGAATGGGGATTTTTGCGCGGGTCATGGCTGACGTTGAAGAGGATTATACGTTGCGGGCCTTGGAGTGAAGGCGGGGTAGATTTCCCCCCTCAAAAAGGAGACATAGCTAGATCGTGAAATAGTGAAGTAACATGTGATAGAAAGTACACTTGACAGAATATTGAAGGAGGAATAATCTGCTACGTGATGTCAGTGTGCTGGACAGGTAACGTCAAATCCACAGAAATGTGGCTACCTCTGGTTAGGGGGGAAGTAAAAGCCTCCGGACTGCCGAACCAACCTGATTAGCTTAGGCGAAAAGGGGCAGGAAATGTCCGACAAAATCGGGAAAGAACGAGGAAAACTCGAAGAAGTGTACACAGCACTTTATTACACTTTTTACGTAGCAGAGTGAACGTAAATATGTGGGCGCAAGCAAAGTCACTGTTGCTCGGATTACTTCAGATTATCCACAACGGAATAACATCAATCGGAATAGGAACAAATTTTGCGTGGGGTCTTGCGATAATAGCACTTACGCTCTTGGTGAGATTACTCATGCATCCTCTTACGGCCAAGCAAATGGAAAGTATGCAGAGAATGCAGAAATTGAAGCCTATGCTTGACGTTTTGCAGGAGAAATACGGCGATGACAAAGACAAGCTGAATCAGGAGACAATGGCACTCTACAAGGAACATAAGGTGAATCCTGCAAGCGGTTGCTTACCTCTGATAATCCAGCTGCCTATATTCATACTACTTTACGGCGTATTGTATGACCTCACGAAGACTGCTGCATTCACGGATGTAACATTTCTCGGTGTGAATCTTGGTGGGAGCGTCCTTACGACAGTTGCGGAGGCATTGAAGCTCGTTGATGAGTCCGGCGTGAGGATACCTGATGAACAGTTAGGGTTTGTGATGGTGTTCTTGTCGTCATTCACGAATCTGGGCTTGCTGTTCTCGAATCTCGGCATATGGATCTTCAACTTCATACTACTCCTACTGATAGCATATCTCACATGGCTTCAACAGCACCTCACCAGCGCAGGAAATTCACAGATGGCCATGATGAATTGGTTTATGCCGTTGTTCCTGACGTTTATATGCTTCGGGTTGCCTGTAGGAGTGTTGTTGTATTGGGGCGTGTCGTCATTGATGGGAATAGTTCACCAGCTGAGAGTCTCGCGCAAAACCAGCGAGGAAATGAAAGTAAAGCCCGTGTTGTATAAGGAGAAGCCTAAAACGAAATGAAACAGGAAAGAAAAATCACACTTGAGGCCATCTCCGTAGAAGACGCCTTGAACGAAGCCTCGCAACAATGGAAATTACCAGTTGAGGAGCTTCACGCAGAAATAGTGAGTGAAGAACGTGAAGGATTCTTAGGGCTTTTCGGCTCAAAGAAGATTCGCGTTGAGGTTACAGCGGCGACAAAACCCGATATTCTTTCACGCGGTGCAGAGTTTGTTGACGAGGTGCTGAGGCTGATGGATTTTGACGCACACGCGGCAATCTCCGAGACTGAACGCAACATGCTCGACATTCAGGGCGAAGATGCATCAGATTACGTTGTAGGGCGTTACGGTGATGGGCTGAAAGGGCTTGAGTACATCGTAAATCTAGCATTGAGAGACCCCAAGAGCGAACCTCGCATAAAGATTGACTCATGCGGTTATCGTGAGCGCAGGACAAAGAGCCTTGAACGCCTCGCAGAAGCTACAGCACGTCAAGCCGTGAAATATGGCCGTCCTGTGAGGCTTGACCCCATGGCCTCGTGGGAACGCTGGGTAATTCACACTACCCTCAAGGACAACAGCGATGTTACGACCGAATCAGTCGGCGAATCTCCATCACGTAAAGTCGTCGTGATACCGAAATACGAGCCTGAAGAAGTCAGAATGCCCGGCCCGGCGACAATGAGAATACGTGAGCAGCGTGAACGCACAGAGAGGTTGAATGCCCGCAACAATCCGTCATCCTCAAGGAATTACGGCAGGAGGCGCGATTTCAGGAGCAGGGACAGAAGAAGGGACTCTGACAGCCCCACCGAATAACAGAACGGAATAACGCGATGCCCTTAGTGAAATGCCGACACCCGTAAGGGGCAGTGCTTGCACTGAGGGTATTTTTTTGCCTTTTTGTCCGCTTGCCTCACATGCTAGAATAATCCCCAAAATTCACACACAACGGAGATTTTTACGAATGCCACAGCGTTTGACTCTGCGCGAAATACAGCTTGCGGAGCTTGACATACTCCTTAAAGTAACGGAATACTTTGACTCGCACGGTATCTACTACATACTTTGCTCCGGGACAATGCTCGGTGCTGTGAGGCACAAAGGCTTCATTCCTTGGGATGATGATATTGACATGTACATATTCCGCGATGATTTCGAGAGGCTGAAGGCTCTTGCGTCTGATGGCAGGGACATTCCTGAAGGCGTGAAGTTCCTCGTTCCCGGCGATGAAGGACACATTTACCCGTACATTAAGGCCGTGAACCCTTCAATTATTGCGGATGACGGAAAAATCACAGGCACTTCACATTTGTGGGCGGACATTTTCCCGCTTGACCATTTCCCAGATGACACACGCGAACACAAAAAGTATCTGCGCAAGGCAATATTTCTTCAGGCTGTCTTGTCAGTAGCAACGTACACATGGCCTCACCTGAAAGAGCGCGGATATACACGAACCCTCAAAGGCAAAATCCGAGTTCTTGCCGCAAAAATAATATGCACTCTCATGGGCGGCTATAGGAATATTGCATTGAGGCTTGACAGGATGGCGCGTGAGCTTGATGGCAGGTATAAATCCTCAAAGCATGTTGGTGATGGTGCATGGCCTAACGGAATGAATGATTATTTTCTTGTCGAATGGGTGAAGCCCGCAATCAAGCATGAATTTGAAGGCCATGAATTTAACATTCCAGCGAGGTATGATGATTTTCTGACGCACTTTTACGGGGATTACATGACTCCTCCTCCTGAGGACAAAAGGCAGACACATTACCTCAAGGCGTATAGGCAGTAGCACAGCGAAAAACTGAAGTCCCGGGGCGTTTTCATGTTCCGGGATTGTTGAGTTGTTGCGTTAGGATATACGATTTCCCGGTCAACCCCAGCTTTGTCGGTTGATTGAGCATAAACACACGCCGGACTCCTTACACGCTATGACAACCCCCAAGCACACACAAACTTCCCGGCAAGCCTCAGCAATTACGGATGACAGAGCGAAAATATACGTGGCCTCCTTACGAACTACACGACAAACCCAAAGCACACACAATTCCCGACACGCCTCAACGATGACGGTTGATAGAATGAACGCGAAAACAGGACGAACTTTTGTAACGTGTTAATCAATCATGAAGGAGAACAAAAAATGAATGGTGGGTGATAGAAGGAGCGAAAACACAGGCCGAACTCCTGCCCTATGTCAATGAATTTTTGGGGGAAATAAAAGAATGGTGGGTGATAGAAGAATCGAACTTCTGACCTCTTCCGTGTCAAGGAAGCGTTCTACCTCTGAACTAACCACCCAAAAGCAAAACGCCAGAATGATACCAGAAATCGCAGGTTTGTCAAACAGCCTCATTCCGCAAAATTAAAGTCCAACATAGCCAGTCCGATATATAACACGTGAAGGCAAGGAAGCCGCTACACTGCAAGGGAATGCAGCACACGACCAAAAATGAGAGACGGGGAAAGCACATTCCCGTTTGCAGGAGGCTTAATACGATGAGGATATATCACAACATACCGGCACTCACCGCGTATAACTCCCTTCAGGGAACGAATAACGCGATGGAGAAGACCATACAGAAACTTTCCACAGGACTGCGCATAAACTCAGCGGCAGATGATGCAGCAGGTTTCGCGATTTCCGAGAAGATGCGCGCCCAGATAGCCGGACTTGAAGTCGCAATCCGTAACACACAGGACGCAACGTCAATGCTTCAGGTAGCTGAGGGTGCATTAGGTGAGACAAACTCAATGCTTCAGAGAATGCGTGAGCTTGCGGTTCAGGCCAGCAATGACACACTCACAGCGCAGGATAGAAGCTATATACAGCTCGAAATTGACCAGCTCGAAGACCAAATAGACAGGATAGCCAAGACAACGCAGTTCAACAAGAAGAGGCTGCTTGATGGCTCATCAGCGGGTATAACCTCATCGAGCAATCAGAGCGTGAAAGTATACGTGCGCGGCTCGTTGAGGGAGATTGACCAGTTTGGGCAGAAGAAATCATTTGAGGGCAACTACAAGATAAAAGTTGATGTTGACCCCAGCCAGACAGGAACGGGGCAGGTCCAGAAGTCCTCAGTCATGACGATAAAGCATCCGAATGTGATTACGGATATGGTTGTGGACAAGGGCATTCAGAATGTTACTGTCGATAATCTCCCGGCGGCTGATTACACGGTTACGAGGGCAGTAGATCCAGCTGATGAGGGACAGTGGATAGATTCAGACTTCGTGAACGGTGATACTACTGACCCATTACCCGATGAACACGCTGATGATGCTGTGAAAGCGGCAATTCAGGAGGCAATCTCAATAGATGTAACCAATTCTTCTAACGCCAAACTATCCTTCACGGTTACAAATGTTGATGCTACTGCTGGCAGTGAGGAAATAGAACTTGAGGTAACATCATCTCTTGCAGATACTCCCATAACCGTAACCCTTAACAGCACTACGAAAGAGGCAGAAATTGCAGATCAGCTCGGACTGAGTGATACTGCTGGAGATGTCAAAATTACGCTGGATGACACAAAGCTGGCAGATCTCGTAGCAGCAGTTACTCAAGACACAAAATTTGCTTACACCGTAGGTGGCGACAAGGCAACACACAATCTGACAGGGTTCTACAATGCCGGATCAGCTGATGACGCAGCCACGATAGCCGCTATTACTTTCGACAGCGATGACAGCCAGACAGCCAACGCCAGCGTACTGTTTGAGGTTGTCTCGAAAGCTGCGGACAATACCAGCGTAACGCTCCGGGCAACTTCAAGCGTTCTCGGCACGGATGGCAATGTTGACAACAAACTTGTGGACGAAATAATCGTAACCGACTCGGAAAAGTCTATCGGCGAAGAACTCGGACTTGGCTCTGCTGACGCGTGCAAACTCAAACTTGCTAACATAAACAACATTGATGTTGGCACAAAATTTGTCTACAACTATTCAGCAGTCGGCACAGGCATACAGGTTGAAGGCACACAGGACAAGAACTGGCCCAACAAATGGGGCAATGATGGGGACAAGGTAACTTGCGACCAAGACGGCAACTACACAAACGGGAATCCCGTAAAATTTGGCCTTGATTCCTCACAGGATCTCAACAGCAAGGATATACATTTCCGCAACTTCTATGTCAACGGCGAGAATGGCGATGTCTACGAGGGAGATATTATCCTCACGACAACAGATACATTTACGACAGATGCACCAGCCGCCACAGATGGCGACAAACTCGCCTCCTTCACAGCAGCTTATATCGGCAAAACCGCCACGCTTGACACCAAACTGCGCGACCTCAATGTGTTCTGGAACTCATCAGGCGTATTCATGCTTGAGAATCCCCAGACAATCACAATCAACCAGGGCGACGGCAAGAGCGCAACCGTAACGATTTACGGCACTGACACAATCAGGGAGCTTCAGGCCAAATTCAATTACGCAATCGGCACGGAATTAGGGCAGGCAAAATATGTTGACGGCACCGGCGCAAGCAAATTCTGCACGTTCGTTGAAAAAGGCTATGAAGATCCGCAGGGGCTTGAAACAGTTCCCGGCACGTTCATATTCAGGTCAGTGCTTCCCGGCGCGGGCGGAGATCTCACCTTCACGGGCGAAGAAGACATGATTAACACGTTCGCGCTTAACGTGGTCAAAGAAAGCTCAACAGCGGCATTCAGAGCCTCAATATATGACGCTCACACGGGAATCGCCATCAAGGGCGCGACAAATGTCAAAGTCTCCGACAACAAGCTAATCGGCGTTCTTCATGACAACGTGGACATAGAGTTTGACGCAACCGCCAACATCAAAGCAGTATGGAGCGATGCGGAAAAGAACTTCATCCTCACGCCTGACGACTCAACATATGAGGCGATAATTCACATTGTCGACAGCTCAACAGTGTTCCAGATTGGCGCAAACGAGGGTGAAGACATCGCAATAGACATCGGCAACATGTCAGCGGCCTCACTCGGCGTAACAAACGTAAATTTGACCACACGCGAGTCAGCGGCAAAAGCAATCGGCCAGATTGACGCGGCAATCAATAAAGTGTCATCACAGCGGGCGAAAATCGGCGCATACCAGAACGCACTTGACTACACCAGCGAGAACTTGACCACGACAATGACCAACCTGACAGCGGCTGAGTCCAGAATAAGAGATGCGGACATGGCTCAGACAATGATGGAGTTCGTGAAGCTGCAGATCCTCAACCAGAGCGGTACTTCAATGCTTGCACAGGCAAACCAGCTTCCTCAGTCAGTATTGAGCCTCCTCAACGGCTAAATCACACGGCAATAACACATAGACATTCACGGCTCGGAGGGAAACCTCCGGGTCTTTTTTTGCGCATGAATTGTTGTATAATACTGCCATCCACAAACAATAGGAGGAAAATATCACTATGGCTGTAAGAGTCGCAATTAATGGCTTTGGCCGTATAGGAAGACTCGCTTTCCGCCAGATGTTTGACGCGGAAGGCTATGAAGTCGTCGCCATCAATGACCTCGTGAAGCCCAAAATGCTCGCTCACCTTCTCAAGTTCGACACAACACACGGACGTTACCCCCACAAAGTAGACTTTGACGATGACAAAGGCACAATCACAGTAGACGGGAAAGTCATCACGATTTACGCCATGCCCAAAGCCGAAGAGCTTCCTTGGGGAGACCTGAAAGTTGATGTAGTACTCGAATGCTCAGGGTTCTACGCGTCAAAAGCCAAAGCTGAAGCTCACATCAAAGCAGGTGCGCGCAAAGTCGTAATTTCCGCCCCAGCAGGCAATGACCTTCCGACAATCGTCTACAACGTCAACCACAAGACACTCAAGCCCACAGACACAATCATTTCAGCGGCCTCATGCACAACGAACTGCCTCGCCCCCATGGCTAAAGCACTGAATGACCTCGCCCCAATCGTTTCAGGCTTCATGACAACAGTACACGCTTACACAGGCGATCAGATGATTCTTGACGG
>JAFSKY010000200.1 GCA_017448685.1 Synergistaceae bacterium | reverse complement strand
GTAAATCGGGAAATCGTAGCTCTGTCCTTTGAAGGGGCAGGGTTTTTTTGTGCGCTGACTCTCAGGGGGTAAAGTGATATGCCTCAGAGTATGTTCATGCGCCGAGTCAGGTATTATTCCCGTGACATAATAGATATGCTGTGCGTAACAGGTTCATTCCTTCTGGGACGGTGTAGTCTCAAAAAAACATGTGCGTATATCCATCAGGCTGTAAGGTACAAACTAGCCTCAATAGCTCGCAAAAAGGGCAAAATACTTATCACTCATTTCGACGGCAAAAGAATCATGAATGATGACGAAGCTAACCTCTTCATACTCAACGCCATAAAAGCCGGGGAGTCCTTCATGGCCGGGCGTTTCGGGACAATAGAGCTTGAAACAATGTGGAGGACTCGTGATGATGGCAAAGGATTTATCACGCCTATAGATTCATTCATGAATACGTTTTGTCATAGCACAGGATTTTTCCCGAATGACAAGAACAAAATGATACAGTTCTCGCAACTTATGAGGGACACGACTCGCGATATTGACCTTATGGCGATTCGACAAGATCCTATGGGAGAATATGAAGCAGCGTTTTACGGCTCAAAGTCCTTGCAGTATTGTGAGCTTGAAGCTATAGAGCCTTTCTTTGCTAGTACCCCGTGGACCTCAGCACTTGCAGGGAAAAAAGTCCTCATCATTCACCCTTTCGATAAGTCAATACCATCACAATACAAGAAACGCGCTCTACTTTTTCCAGGGCGTGATGTCCTCCCGGAGTTTGAGCTGATAATGCAGAAATCAGTACAGACTATGTGCTTCAATAGGGATGAAAGATTCGCGGATTGGTTCGAGGCGTTGCAGTATATGTATGACGAAGCAATGACGAAAGATTTTGACGTGGCTCTCATAGGTTGTGGGGCATATGGCTTCCCGCTTGCGTCCATGTTGAAACGTGCCGGGAAAATCGCAATCCATCTCGGTGCTGTAGTTCAGCTGATTTTCGGCATAAGGGGAGCTAGGTGGGAGAATTTTGGCGGGGAAAAGTATAGAAACATGCTCGCCAATCCCGCATGGGTAAGGCCTGATGAGTCAGAGCGTCCTGAAGGATTCCAAAGGCACGAGAACGCAGCATACTGGTAGAATATCAGCGCACATTAATTCCATAATGAAAGGAATCCTGCAACAATGAAACAACTTGCTGCGCTAATCATGTTTATGCTTTTTCCCACGTTATCATACTGTAACGAGTCTCCCGATTGGATCTCAAGCCTCAATGCCGCCCGTAACGCCTCACAGCTCGCGGTAATCTCCGGGACTCACGGCTCAAACGCTGTATTCTCATTCCACGAGAAGGACAGCTCCGGGGCATGGCGCGAAATCATCTCATGCCGTGCCTATATCGGCAAAAAGGGTTGGGGCAAAACTCGCGAAGGCGACATGAAGAGTCCTGTTGGTGTGTACACATTCACGGAGGCATTCGGAATCTTGAAGGATCCCGGCTGTCAGATGGGATATTTGCAGGTTGACGACTCTCACTACTGGGTGGGCGACTCGAACTCTGACCGCTACAACACGATGGTATCAACACGCGAATATGACACGTTCAACAAGAAAGACAGCGAACACATCATCGACTACGATTTAGCGTACAAGTACTGTCTCAATATCAGCTGGAATGAGAACGGGACTCCCGGTAAAGGTTCAGCGATATTCCTTCACTGCCAGACGAAGAACCATTACACAGCCGGGTGTGTTGCGATTCCTGCGGATGACATGCGCGAGGTCTTGAGGCACGTTAAGCCGGGATGTGTTGTTGTGATGGACTCGCACAAGTCGATAAAAAAATATTAGGCACAAAAAAAGGGAGGCCGTCAAAAGCCCCCCTAATTTTTTTCCCCGAATTACATGGGTATTCTTGGTGTGGTGTAGTTGTGGCCCGCGTTATCTCCGCTAGCTGTAATTACGTCCTCGCTCCCGAACTCGATTACCTCAAGCTCTGGTGCTGTGTACTCTCTCTTCTCCGCTGTAACCATCATTCTCACCTCCCCTGCTCACTTCTCGCCGCCGCCGCCACTGCCCGAAGCCCTCTCAATCAGGCCGTAGACTCTCTTGGCGACGCACTGCCCAACGGTGATGCCTGTGATGTCGTTACCGTCCTCGCTCTGTGTGAAGACAGTTTTGCCGCCGGACTCAGCAAGCCGGAACGTGAACGCTCCCAGTGTGGTGTTGCCTACAGTACTGCTTGCGCTGAAGGAGTCGGAGCTGTCATCGTGGGTGCAGGGGTACAGGCTGAAGAGACTCGTAATATTTCCGTCAGTGTCTTGCATAATATTTTCCTCCGCGTCAAGGAAGGCAAGATTTACCCGCCCGTATTGAGAGCCGTTGTAGTTCACGAAGTACAGCAGAACCTGCCCGCCCGCCGGGACATTCACGGACTGGCTGTTACCCTGTTGCGTGTAGCTGAAGGTGAACGCTTCTTCTGCCGTGCCTCTGTAGCCGTAAGTGAGGCTCATCGTTTCTTCGTACATGGACTCGCTCATTTGGTAGTCGCCAGCCGAAGCGGAGTACCTGACCAGTGAGGCCATTGCGTTTTTCCACGTGTCATTGTAGGTGTCAGAACTCAGTACAGCCTTCGCGTAAACCAGCGGGGAAAATTCGTAGTCAATATCATATTCCGTTGAGCCGTCAAATTTCGCCGTGAGATGAAAGCTAGCGAACAAATCAGCCGCAGGTATTCCCCCGGTCTTGATGACGTAATCGCCGCCGGACTGTTCCAGCGTGAACGGGAAATCCACATCTGTCATGTTTTGTGCGTCATTGTCCCAAACGGATTGTGCCAGCGTTACGTTTTCTGCCGCCAGCGTCCTGCCTTCTTCGGGAGTTATGTAGATGTATGCTGAAGTCTCGTAGTCCAGGTTTAGCGCAAGTCCTACGTTTGTTACACCGTTGCTTGTGGTCTTGGTGAACGCTGCCTCTGAGACATTCTGCGCTGCCTCTGTGATTTCGTCATCCGTCAGGACATGCACGGCTCCCTCGTCCATTGCCGTGAAGAGTGCCTGATATTTCCCGTCCGTGAGAGTCCATCCTTTGACCTCAGCGAGGAACTTCTGCGTGTAATGCCCGTAATCCTCAACCGCCTGCACTAAATCGTCCGCCTCAAGGCTGAAATCCTTTGAGTACAGCTGAAAGTATGTCTTCACGTATTGCTGGACGGAGTAATCCTGTGTGGCTAGTGTCTGATTGTTGGTGTCGAAAAGTTCCGCGTGGATTGTGTTTGCCATCTCGACGGCTGAAACGTAGCATGTGAATGTGTATTCGCCGTTCGTGGGGGTAAGGTCTGAAGCGTTGACTGTCTGAGTGTCTCTTCCGTCTACGTCAAACGTAATGCCTCCGATATTGCTGTTTGTAGCGTCAACGTAGATATTTACGCCGATTAATCCTTCAAGTGATAAGGACGCACTCTT
>JAFSKY010000199.1 GCA_017448685.1 Synergistaceae bacterium | reverse complement strand
ATCATTGCGCCCGCCTTTATGGACGTGAATCCATACTCATCAAGCAACCTCTGACCCTCACGAATCATTGCGCGTGTGTCCTTTATGCCGTGATGCATGAATGGGTCTTCATGGCCGAGAAATATATTCTCCGCAACTGTGAGTCCCGATAATGTCCCCATCTCCTGAACGATGATAGAGACTCCGAGCTGATTTGCCTCAACCTGATTGCGAACGTTCACGGGTTGGCCGTCAAGAGTGAATGTTCCTCCGCCGATTGTGTATATCCCGCAAAGCATCTGACAGAACGTAGATTTGCCCGAACCATTTTCGCCGATTAGAGCGCGTATTTCCCCGGCGTAAACGTCAATGCTAACGTCATTAACAGCATGTGTGATGCCGAATCTCTTGTCGATATGCTCGGCTTTGAGCAGAATTTTCCCTGACATTATCCCCGCCCCCTTACTTGACGACAGAGCCACGACCGCCGCGAGCCGTAAGCGTAACGATAGCCAGCAATGCACCGCCCGTAACGACATTCTGAATCGTTGTGGGTGCGCCAAGAGCCACGAAGCCATTGAAGATTATCGCGATGATGAACTCTCCTATGACGATTGCGCTAATTGGATTGCCGTATTTCCTGAACGCCACGCCGAAGAACGTCCCCATTAACGGTTGAAAGTTACGGCTCATCGTTGACATCCCGGTTAATGCTGTCATTGTTGTTCCGTATGAGACTGTGAGGACGGCCATTATTCCCACGAAGAAATGAAGCAGCGCAAAACCTATCAGCTTGTACTTTTTGACATCGATACCCATATTTTTGGCGGTGAACTCGTTGCTACCTATTGCGTTACAGTATGTGCCTATGCGTGTGTAGTTGAGGATGAACCACATCAGAGCGAACGCAAGCCCAGCAAGAATGATATTGCCCGGTGCGCCGGAAAAGAATCTCAGCTCAGGGGCTAATGTCTGCTTAACGCCTCCTGCCGCAAACACCGCAACGCTTTCAAGTATGAGCATGATTCCAACAGTTACGATCATTGAGGGGACATTGAGACGGTTATAGAGGATGCCTATCACGATGCCGACAAGTGTAGCGCAACCAAGACAGCCGACAATGAATCCGACATAGCCGAGTTTCTCTGAGAGAATGACTCCCACGATTGACGACAATACGATATTTGCGCCAACAGCGAAATCAAACAGCCCCATTACGACAATGAAATACAGACCGCACCCGCCAACGGAATATATTATTGACGACTGGAAATAGGAGAAGAGATTTGCCGGGCTTCCGAAATTTGACGGCGTTAATATCTTGAAGACAGCGTAGAAGAAGACAACCATCACCGCAAGAATCATGAAGCCGAATAATCTTGAGTTTCTGAAACCTTGCATGAAATTTTCACATCCTCGCTTAGTCATAAAAAATGAGCCGGCCATGTTCAGACCAGCTCAAACGGATTTTAACTCATCATCAATCCTACTTTGAGTGCCTCGCCGCGGCATCCTCAACTGAGAGCTTTGCGCAAGCCGCCGCAAGCTCATCATAGCTCATATCAGCGAGGGCTTTAATCTCGTCCTCGTTGTAGGGGAGTGCGTTACCCGTGAAGAACTCTGCGTATTTGGCGTAATCCTCAGGGGATGCGACATACATATACGGGAACACCATATCATAGAAGCCATCTGTCTTTGTCGCATACTTCCCGCGAACAGCGTTATACACCATGAGGAACGCGAAGAACGGGTCAGCGTAATGTCCGCCAGATTCAGCCGCCATAGCACCCGATTTGAGTTTTGCGTCAAGGTCGGGGAGGAAGTCTGTTGAGACGACAGCGATTTTCACGGTGAGTCCTTTTGCCTCGATAGCCGCAATTGCTCCGAGAAGTGTATCACCACCGCCGCCAGCAACTATGAGCGCGTCAATATCCGGGTTCGCGTCAATGATAGCCTCAGCCGTTGCGCGACCTGTGTCAGTTGTTGTGCGTCCGTACTGAGGGTCAAGCAGAACTACTTTGTCGTCGGGATGCAGTGAGTTCCAAGCCTCAACGCCAGCCTTGTAGCCTGCCCAGCGTCCCAAGAATGTAGCATCGCCAGGTTCCCAACCCTCAAGGCCGATTTTCCTGCAACCTTTTTGACTCGCGAGAATGAGTACGAGATTCCTTCCGTTGTCGAACTCTGACTCATGTACAGCTCCGACATAGTATTTTGACTCGCTGGCCTGCTTGTATTCATCCGGGTTAGCGTCCTTGTCGATTACCCTGAAGAACTGAGCTACGTACACTTCATTTTCATCGCATGTCTTGATGACGCTTCCCATTTCGGCGGATGCTGAGTTGCAGATGATTATTCCGTCGCAACCTGCAAGGGCTAATGTCTCTGCACTGGCTGTAACCTGCTCTGAGATATGCGCCTGGTCAACCCACTGCGTTTCAATGCCGAGGGCTTTTGCGGCCGCGTCAATTATTCTCTTGCACTCACTGCCAAGAGTGTCAGTACTACTCCATATTGAGATGCCGATTTTGATGGGTGCGGCGAAAACTGCCGGAGCTGAGGCGAATATCATCGATAACGCGAGAATTGTTGCTACTATTTTCTTCATGGCCTGATTTCCTCCTTTAGTACCTACGCTGTGAAATGACATCAGCGGCCTTCACTGATTTCACTGTGCCGAGGTCAATTCCGCCGTCCATGTCAAACACGCCCTCTTCAGGGTGTACAACTGTCTTGTCGAATTTCTCGCCGCGTTCAAGAGCTTCAATCGTTGGAACGACAAACGCCCCGTAAAGCGGAGTGCATTCAACCGTGCAATTCATCTCGCCAGCAACTATTGCATCAAAAGCGGCCTTCACTGAGTCGCAACCTACAATGATTATGTCTTTGCCTGGGACTTTACCGGCGGCTTTGATTGCGTCAATAGCTCCGAGTGCCATATCATCATTCTGCGCTATGAGAACGTCAATTTTCGGAATGGACTTGAGCCAGCTCTCCATGACGGCTTGACCCTCAGCGCGTGTGAAGTTCCCTGACTGTTGTCCCACGAGTTTCAGATGAGGATATTCCTTGAGGGCTTTCAGGTTGCCTTCTGTGCGTCCTGTTTGCGCTGAAGCTCCTGTTGTGCCTTCCATGATGACGATATTCACGTCCTCATCACCGCGCCCGGCTCCTTTGAGGTATTCGCCAGCCCACGCGACTTGTCTGCGACCTTCCTCGACGAAATCACCGCCGAATGCCGCAACGTAGTCGATTTTGTCGGCGCAATCGGGTATGCGGTCAATGAGGAGTAACGGTATTTCAGCCTCGTTGACTTCCTTCAACACTTCGTCCCAGCCTGTTGACACTACGCCCGTGAAGAGAATGTAATTCACGTCCTGTGTGATGAAGTTGCGCAGGGCTTTGATTTGGTTCTCCTGCTTCTGTTGGCCGTCATCATAGACGAGCTTCCAGCCGGGATGATTCTCGATTGCCGAGCGTAAATCGTCCGTGTTGGCTGTGCGCCAGTCTGACTCTTGGCCGATTTGGGAGAAGGCGATGACGACATCAGCACTTGCCGAAGAAACGCAAACGACAAGTACAAGCGCAAGGGCAAAACACAAAATTTTCCTCATGAGAAAATTCCCTCCGTATGATTGAAATTTGAATTGTGTATAATTTGGAATGTCGAAATCCTACAACAAACGCAAGTAAAATTCAATGTGAAAGGGCTGATTTCTTCCATGATAGCAAAAAGCCTCTTCGGCACTCTTGATGATGGGAGGAAGGTATACGCATACACGTTAAAAGATGAGTCAGGTCAGAGCGTTGTTATGTCGGAATATGGCTGTGCGATTCTCGAAATCAACGTTTATGGGAATGACGGGAAACTTCATGACGTTGCGTTAGGCTATGACTCACTCGCTGAGTATGTGAATGACAAATGCAATTTTGGCGTTACGGTTGGTCGTTATGCGAACAGAATCGCGGGCGGGAAATTCACCCTCAACGGGATAACGTACAGGCTTCCACAGAATGACGGACGCAATACGCTTCACGGAGGCTTCAACGGCTTCAGCAAACGCATCTTTGAATCGCAGGCCGAAAATGACTCAGTCCTCTTCACGTTGCATAGCCCTGACCTTGATGAGGGATTCCCGGGAAATTTCACGCTGAATGTGAGAGTGTCATTCACAGATGGGCAACTCAGGATGGAATATGAGTATGTTTGCGACAAGGACACGCCCGCCAACATCACCAATCACAACTATTTCAACCTTAACGGACATGGCCGGGGAACAATCATGAATCACTTTGTGGGAATCCATGCGAAGAAATATTGCCGGGCCAATAATGAGTTACT
>JAFSKY010000198.1 GCA_017448685.1 Synergistaceae bacterium | reverse complement strand
TCAAAGGCAGGCACATTCAAATTCACCGTCAAAGCTAAGGACTCAAACGGTGCAGCCTCCACGAAGGATTACACAGTGAAGGTAACGCAGACGACATTAACGGGCGATATTCCAACGTCAACGACTCGCAAGGCCAAATATACCGGGACTCCGAAAGTTTCAGGCGGTTCAGGGACATACACATTCAGCATAAGTGCAGGGAAATTACCCGATGGCGTAACCATTAACACCAAGACGGGAAAAATCTCCGGGACTCCCTCAAAGGCAGGCACATTCAAATTCACAGTTAAAGCTAAGGACTCAAATACTGTGGCTTCAATCAAGGAATACACCATAACCGTAACAGAAACCAAAGTTACAGGGACTCTCCCCAATGGCAAAAAGGGTAACTCATATTCCGCCACGCTCAAAGCCTCTGGAGGTGCAAGCCCATACAAATGGACAGTGAGTGCAGGAAAACTCCCGGACAACACAAACATTGACGCGTCAACGGGCAAAATTTCAGGCAAGCCATCAAAGGCAGGTACATACAAATTTACCATCAAGGCGAAGGACAAAAACGGAGCTGCTTCGACAAAATCATTCACCGTGAAAATCTCTCAGGCTGACTCATCCTCATTGCCAGCAGACAAATCAGACATTCCCGAAAATGTTTCAGACACTAAATCAGCCGCAAGCCTCACAGGATATGCAACGACATTCCCGGAAAATTACGGCCATGAAGACAGGACTCCGGCAATATTCCGTACAAGCCTCAATGTGATGAGTGATGATATTGTTGCTGAAATCGACGCAGGGATCATTGACGTTCACGCGGGAAAACCTTTAAGGCTCATCATTGGCGAGTGGGTCTACAATGACGGCTCAAAGGCTGAAGTGTCAGATTTGTGCGTATGGCTGAACTTTGAGGCATCTGAAGATGTCGCAATCTCGGATGAAGGAACGTTCACCATTCCGGCAGAAGAGGTTGACGGAGGCTTTTGCGTGTCTGTGAAAGCTAAGGCAGGAAGCATTGAGCTTGAGACGGAAGAATTACATATCACAGCCGAATAACTAGCGCGGAAATTCAGAGAGTCTCCCGGTAAAGGGAGGCTCTTTTTTCATGGCCGAATAAGCCTCACATGAAGAGTCATTCTCTCGTGAACATCGCCCCTCCTGTATGAATAGCACCGTCCATCTTTGAGCGTGTCTATACCTGACAGAGTTATATTACCCTCATCAATTCCGCATTCAATGAGTTGTGTATGTATTTCCCCAGCGAGGTCAAAATACACATTCTCCCCGTCAACGTCATAATTCCCCCTGTGAAAGGACTCAATCCCTCTTACCGTCCATTCATCGCCCGCCTTCCTGAAATACTCACGCCCTATGCATGGCCCAATCCACGCGCAAGAATCCTTCACCGCCTCACCGCCGAATATCTCACGCACAATCAATAACCCTTCACGCGAAATATTCAGCACTGTACCCTTGTAGCCGGAATGAAGAATCATGACCCACGAATCCCCCCATATCATTACGGGAGCGCAGTCCGCAAATCTCAATGAGGCTTCAGCGTTCGGAGTGAGCAGTAATATTCCGTCAGCTTGTGGGCGTAAAGGCATGGCATATTCCGAAATGTTAGCGTCATTTATGGTGATGATGTTTTTCCCGTGAACCTGCGAGGGCATTACGTGAGGCAAAACGTTAATCCCTTCAAGGGACTCGCCCTTCATGAAGAAATTTGCGGCTATGTGTTCAGGCGTTAATATTCTCATTGCGTAAACTCCGGGAAATTCTCACTCGCAATCTTCATTATGTCATCGTCAAGCACAGCAATAGTTATGTCCATGTCATGACCCTCAAGAAATCCGCGCATCTCCTCAACAGCAATCCTCAGCGCGTCAGCTTTGGGATAACGGAACACGCCCGCCGAAATCACCGGGAATGCTGCTGACCTGCATCCGTATTTTTCCGCGAGCCTCAACGAGTTTATGTAGCAGGATCTCAGGAGTCCTTCCTCGCCATGATTCCCGCCTGACCACCTAGGCCCTACAGCGTGAATCACATGTTTTGCCGGGAGGTTATAGCCCTTTGTGATTTTCGCGCCCCCTGAAGGACATCCGCCCAACGTCTTGCATTCCTCAAGGAGTCCCGGCCCGGCAGCCTTGTGAATTGCCCCATCAACACCGCCTCCACCAAGAAGAGTTTTGTTCGCGGCATTGATTATCACGTCAACATTAAGCGCGGTAATGTCAGCTTTGATTATCCGCAATGGCATAATGCATTCTCCTTTACTGTGATACAATCCTGAAAATTTGATGACGGGGGGAATTTTACATTGCAGCTTGATTTTTTTGTAGTCATGTCCAATCTTGCGAGCCTCTTTGCGTTAATCGCTGTTGGTTATGCCGCCGTTAAGCTGGGAATTGTCAGCACGGAATCACAGCACCATTTCTCAATACTCCTCATGAAAATTACTCTTCCTTGTACGATATTCATATCTCTTGCGCAACGTGAATATAATCCTGCATTCATTCATGACAGCGTGATAATTATTGTCGCTGGGCTTGTGGGATTTCCGTTCATGCTGTATTTGTCGCGTTGGGTTCTTGCTGGTATGTTCGGAGTTCCTCAAGGCCGCCGGGGAATTTGGTCATTCCTTTGCGCGTTCAACAATTCCGGCTTCATGGGATTTCCGATTGCGTTATCGCTTTTCGGGGCTGAAGGTTTAGCGTTGTCGGTGATGATGAATATATCCTTCAACATGACGATATACACGCTTGGAGCAATTGAGATTGCTCGCGATAATCCTGGCCATGACTCAGAAGGTCTCAACATGAAGTCAATCATCTTCAGCGGGATAAACATAGCTACAGTGTTAAGCCTGATATTTTATTTCGGACGCATAAACCTTCCTGCGACGATTTCAGCTCCGTTAAGCTACATTTCAGGGATAACAACTCCTCTCTCAATGATGATAATCGGAATGACCCTCGCACACTCAAAAGTAGCGGACATGTTCACGGACATTCACGCATGGACGGCCACAATAATGCGTCTTGCTGTATACCCTGTGCTGTGGCTTCTGGCGGTGAAGGTATTTCCGCTCGGCTCAAATCCTCTTGTGGAAGCTGTGTATGTGCTGATTATGTCGATGCCTGGCGCAAGCGTTACTGTTGGAATGTGTGAGATGTATCACGGCGATATAGATTTTGCGGCAAAAATAATGTTCATCCAGAATATATTGTGCATGGTTACTATCCCGGCAATATGCGTGTTGCTTTAAGGAGGCTGGCAATGTTCAAGTTCAATCCCGGAAAAATATACTTCTTTGATGGCGCAATGGGAACAATGTTGCAGGCACGTGGGCTGAAGCTCCGTGAGATTCCTGAAGCCCTCAACATGACCAATCCCGAAATCATCAAGTCCATTCACCGCGAATATATCGAGGCTGGAGCGGATTTCATATCTGCCAACACATTTGGCGCAAACAGATTCAAGCTGGCTCGTTCAGGCTACACCGTGAAGGACGCAATAACGTCTGGACTCAGCATTGCCCGTGAGGCTGTTGCGGGGACAAATGCGCTTGTGGCTCTGGATATTGGCGCAACAGGGCGAGTGATGTACCCTTCTGGGGATGCGTCATTCAGTGAGATATATGATGCTGTGGCGGAAATGGTAATTGCCGGGAAAAATCTGTGCGATGTGATATTGCTTGAGACGTTCACGGATTTGCACGAGCTTAAAGCGGGAGTCTTGGCGGCACGGGAAAACTCAGATTTGCCCATATTCGCGACAATGAGCTTTGAGGAATCTGGGCGGACGTTTTTCGGTGCAAGCGTTGAGGCTATGACTGCAACACTTGAGGGGCTTGGCATTGATGCTTTGGGCGTGAATTGCTCTTTGGGGCCAAAACAGCTTCTGCCGATTGTGGAGCGTTTCTGCGTATGCTCGCATATTCCCGTGATGGTTCAGCCTAACGCAGGATTGCCGGTTATGCGCGATGGAGTATCACACTATGATGTAACGCCTGACGTTTTCGCGGAGGTCTCATGCAAGTTTGCGGAAATGGGAGCGAATATTCTCGGCGGTTGTTGTGGCACTACTCCTGAACATATCGCCATGATGAAACACGCTGTCATGCAAAGCACTTCCGGCCATGCCCTGAAACGTGATGTCTCGGATGATACTGCTGTGTGTTCACCGTCAAAGGTCGTAACATTCGGGGGGAAGTTCGTTGTGATTGGCGAGCGACTCAATCCTACAGGCAAGAAGACTCTCCAGAAGGCATTGCGTGATGGTGATATGGATTACCTGATGAAAGAGGCCGTAAAGCAGCAGGAGCAGGGAGCTGACATTCTCGACCTCAACGCGGGATTACCTGACATTGACGAACCCGCAGTACTTACACGCGCCCTCACTGAAATACAAGGTGTTGTGAACCTTCCAATCCAAATAGACAGCTCCGACTATAACGCGCTCGAATCAGCCGCAAGAATCTACAACGGTAAACCCCTGCTGAACTCCGTGAACGGGAAATCCTCAAGCCTTGAGCATGTTCTCCCGGTCGCGAAGAAATACGGAGCTTGCGTTTTGGGACTCACTCTTGATGACGGTGGAATACCTGAAACAGCTCGTGAACGTCTTGAAGTTGCCCGGAGGATTGTTGATGCCGCCGAGTTAATCGGAATCCCTCGCCGGAATATTCTCATTGACTGCTTGACACTTACAGCCTCAGCGCAACAAAAGCTAGTGCCTGAAACTTTGAGGGCTGTACGAATGGTGAAAGATGAGTTAGGTGTGCGCACGGTGTTGGGACTGAGTAACGTATCATTCGGACTCCCACGAAGGCCACTCGTGAATCGCACAATGATGATGGCTGCAATAATGGAGGGGCTTGACAGCGCGATAATCAATCCCGGTGATTCTGACCTCAAAGAGACGTTGTACGCATGGAATCTCCTTTCAGGCGGTGAAAGTGATATGCAGGCGTATATCTCATATTGTGAGGCACATCCGGCAATTTCAAGCTCATCACCTCAACCAGCGAAAACAGACTCTCCGGCGCAATCCTCAGCGAATGATTTGGATTCGGCGATAATTCGGGGCCTCAAAGATGATGCGGCTAATATGACACGTGAGCTTCTCATGACGGAAAAGCCCCTTGACATTATCGAACGTCATATAGTCCCTGCACTTGACGTTGTCGGAAAAGATTACGAGGCTGGGAGATTATTCCTTCCACAGCTCATAAAGTCAGCTGAGGCGGCTAAATCGGCGTTTAGTGTCTTATCGCTGAATGTCGAAAAGTCAGAGGATTCCGGGAAGGCAAAAGGCCCTGTGATTCTCGCGACGGTTTACGGGGATATTCACGACATAGGGAAGAATATTGTGCGTACGATATTCGAGAACTATAACTTTGATGTTGTCGACTTGGGGAAGGACGTTCCTCCCGAAAAAATCGTCGAG
>JAFSKY010000197.1 GCA_017448685.1 Synergistaceae bacterium | reverse complement strand
TGCAAGCCGCTAAAATCGGTTATCGGTTATCGGTTATCGGTTATCGGTTATCGGTTATCGGGGGAATAGTCTAACCTCTGGCAGAAAACGTAACGCAGAAATTATCCGCTCCGTTGGCAATGATGCTGGCGGGGCGTTTTTCGTGCGTCATGGCCGGGGGGCGGAATAACCATGCATACAAGCGCAATGGTGAGAATGTCATGGTTCGTGGAGAATTGCGTTAAGGGCAGGGGAAATGTTCGTGTTTTTGACGTTGGGAGCTGTAACGTGAACGGTTGCATGAGGCCACTGTTTGATGGGATTGATGCGGAGTATGTCGGACTCCTTTTTTGATAGGGGAACACAGATATTACCCTGACGGCTTCAAGGCATTAGCGAAATGGGCAGGTTTCCAAGTCATTAATGCTACAGTAGGTGGAGTGCCTTCAATGTCCGCGCCAAAAGAAACAGTTTTTCAGCGAACGCATAGAAATTCGCGCGCCCTCTTCAAGATGTTGCTGAAACGTTTACTCCCGCGCACATACGTAGCATTAAAGAAGGTAAAATCACTATCAACCCTCTAAGAATCCGACGGCTACACGGCAAATCTTCATTCAGCTTTGTGCGTATTCCTCCATTCACGCGGCGACACTCCGTAAATCGTCTTGAACGCCCTCGAAAAATGCATGAGATTCTCATACCCTACTGACTCGCCGATTTCACTCACAGGCTTTTTCGTCATTACCAACATTTCAGCAGCCTTAATCATTCTGTAATTCATCAGGAAGCGTTGCGGTGATTTCCCCGTTGAAAGCCTAAATATCTTTCCGAAATAGCTACGATTCAATCCTAATGCCCGCGCAATTTCCTCAACTGTAACATCCCTGTGATAGTTGCTCTCAATGTACGATATTGCTTCACGTATATAGAACTCACGAAGACGGCTCGTTATGACCCTCCCAGCGTTTTCAGCAGAACGCGTAAGGCAGTCCATGAACATATACAGATGCCCGATAAGCTCAAACTGTGTTGCGCCGTCATTGTCCACGATGTATAGCATCTCGTCGCGGAGTCTCTCTCTCATTTCCGGGAAATTCGTCCTGTATACGGGAGCTTCCTGCGTTAATCCGGCCGACTCTAACGCCTGCTTCACCCTCAATCCGTCAAACTCAAGCCATGTATATTCCCAAGGGTTATTGATGTCAGCAACGTACAAATTCACCTGCTCAGGGTAAATCAGGAAGCCTTCCCCAGCGTGAATCTTGAACTCCGTTGTATGTCCGTGAACGTCATCGGAATACAATACGCCCCTCCCGTTTATGACGTAATGAAAGAGATAATGATTCCTACGTGCTGGCCCGAATGAATGCCCAGGCTCACATGACTCGCGACCGTATTGGTAGAGTCCTAAGTCAACAAAGCTGTGATTTGGGAAGATTGAGAACTTGACTTTATGCACTGCCCCCGCTCCTTACATTTGAGGATTTCACGATAATATGCAAGCATTAAGGCAAATAATAGCATATGCACAGCCATTCATGAAAACATAAGTCCGCCATAAAATAAAAACGCTTAAATTTCCCACAAACAACACAAAATCCATATAGTGAAGGAGTCTGCATAACTATGGCAGGATTATCGCTTCAGCACATCTGGAAGAAGTACCCTAACGGTTATGAGGCCGTCAAGGACTTCAATCTCGAAATCGCCGACAAGGAATTTATCATCTTTGTTGGGCCTTCAGGCTGCGGAAAATCTACTACCCTCAGAATGATTGCCGGGCTTGAGGATATTTCATCAGGCACGCTTTCAATCGGCGGGCGCATCGTGAATGACGTTGAGTCAAAAGACAGGGATATAGCGATGGTGTTCCAGAACTACGCGCTCTACCCTCATATGACCGTCTATGACAACATGGCCTTCGCTCTCATGCTCAAGAAGACACCAAAAGCCGAAATCGACAAGGCAGTACGTGAGGCCGCCAGAATCCTTGAGCTTGAGAAAGTGCTTGACCGCCGTCCCTCGCAATTGTCTGGTGGTCAACGTCAGCGCGTGGCTATGGGAAGGGCAATCGTCCGTAACCCGCAAGTCTTCCTCATGGATGAGCCTCTGAGTAACCTTGATGCAAAGTTACGCGTTCAAATGAGGGCGGAAATCGCAAAACTTCATGACCGTCTCGGCGCAACAATCATCTACGTTACTCACGACCAGACAGAAGCAATGACTCTCGGAACTCGTATCGTTGTCATGAAGGATGGAATTGTTCAGCAGGTAGCTTCACCCACAGTCCTCTACAACAAGCCGGATAATATCTTCGTGGCAGGCTTCATCGGTTCGCCTCAGATGAATTTTATTGAGGCCAGGTTTGACGGAAACGACCTCATAGCGGGCGGGACTAGCTTCGAGATTCCACGCGAAAAGGTAGAGACTCTCCGCGATAAGGGCTATACGGGCAAAACTGTAATCATGGGAGTCCGTCCTGAGAATGTCTATGACGCTAAAGCCGAATCACTCTGCAAGCTCACAGCTCCATTTGACGCGAAAATTACGGTGTTTGAGCTTCTTGGCTCGGAAGTACAGCTGTATTTTGATTTCGCAGGGGCTTCAATGTCGGCTAAGGTTGGGCAGTCAAGCCGGGCAGCTGTTGGTGATGTGATGAGTTTCGCGTTTGACACGGACAAAATTCACGTGTTCGACAAGGAAACAGAGCAGGCCATAATTCATTAGGGGGCGTGAAAATATGAGACGCTTTATATCAGGGCTAGCGGTTGTGCTGTGCCTCAGCGTGTCAGCATTTGCCGCGCCAATTGAGATTGAGCTTGTCCAATACAAGCCGGAAGCATTCAGGACGTTTGACGCACTCGCCGAGAAATTCAACGCCACTCACAGCAATATTCACCTCACAATATCATCTCCGAATGAGCCTATCACGATTCTGAAAACTCGCTTCATCCGTGAGAATTACCCGGACATTATCGGCATTGGCGGTGATATGAACTACTCAAACTTTCAGGACGCGGAATTGCTTGCTGACATATCAGCCTATAAGGGACTGGGCAAAATCAAGAAGGCATATCTCGACATAATAGACGGCTTGAAGTTTGTCCCTGTGCCGGGTGTATTCGGAGTTCCTTACATGGCCAACGCTGCCGGAGTCCTCTACAACAAGGACATATTCGCCGAACACGGATGGAAAATCCCGGAGTCATGGCCGGAGTTCATGAAGTTATGCGAGGACATTAAAGCCGCAGGAATCAGACCGATGTTTTTCGGGTACAAAGACACATGGACGACATTAGCCCCGTGGAATGCATTAGCCGTTGACATTGCCCCGGCTGATGTTTGCCAGCGCGTTAATCTGGGTGAAACGACATTCAGCAAGGAATACAGAGAAGTTGCCGACAAGACTCTTGCCCTCCTGAAATACGCTGAGGATGGCCCATTCGCATACAGCTACAACGATGCTTGCACGGCTTTTGCGAGGGGTGAAGCGGCCATGTACGTTATCGGCAATTACGCAATCCCGCAAATTCTCTCAGTGAATCCGAATCTCAACATTGACTCGTTCACCATGCCCGGCAGAGATGATGAGAATCACACGCTGAACTCTGGAGTCGATATTATGTTCTGCGTAATGGAGTCATGCCCCAACAAAGAAGCCGCGTATGAAGTGCTTGATTTCCTCCTTGACCCGGAAAACATACAGGCATATGTTGATGAGCAAAACTCCGTTCCATGCCAAACAGGTAGCTTCAAATTAACGCCCATGCTTGACGGAATGCGGAAATACATTGACGCGGGGAAAATGGCCGATTATCACGACCATCATTACCCTTCCGAGATGGCCGTTGACGCACAAATTCAAACGTACCTGATTCACGGCGATGCAGATGCGTTCTTGGCGAAATTCGACAAGGATTGGACGCGCTACAACAGGGACATAATAGCCAAGCTCAAAAAGTACATGGCTGAACACTAAAGGAGTGATTATGCATGAAGAGCCAGAATGAGAGAAATCGCACATTCATGATGATCACCGTACCGATATTGTTGCTGTTCTTCTGCTTCAATACAGTACCACTCATACGGGGATTCATCTACAGCTTCACGAATTTCAGGGGTTACGGTAAATATGATTGGGTAGGCTGGAGGAATTACATTGACCTCTTCACAGACACGAGAGTCGCAAATTCCTACTGGTTCACGTTCAAGCTCGCGTTAGTCGCAACAATACTCATCAACATTCTCAGTCTGATTATGGCACTGGCATTGAACAGCAAGATACGCTTCAAGAGTTTTCTGCGCGGAATGTATTTCATTCCCAATATACTTGGCGCGTTAGTTGTCGGCTACATATTCAGCTACATATTCACGTACATACTTCCAGCGATAACACATGCGGCGAGTATGCTGGCGAGTCAGACTTGGGCATGGCTGGCAATCGTGATTGTGTGTGCGTGGCAGTCAATCGCAATGAACACGCTGATATACATTTCAGGATTGCAGACAGTCCCGGAAGATGTCTATGAGGCAGCAGCTCTTGACGGTGCTACAGGCTGGACGCGTTTCAGGTACATAACATTCCCGCTGAGTATGCCATTCTTCACGATAAACATGGTGCTGTGCATGAAGAATAATTTGATGGTGTTCGATCAGATTATGGCGTTGACGAAGGGCGGCCCTGCACAGAGTACGGAGTCAATATCATTCCTCATCTACAACAACGGCATGAACGGCGGACAATTCGGTTTCCAGAGCGCAAACGCCGTAATATTCTTCATCGTGATAGTGATAATTTCCGTCCTGCAATTGAAGTATCTCAACAAGAAGGAGGAGCAACTGTAATCATGGCGAATGAATCAATAACTGTCCGCGAAAAATTCAACTGGCCTGTAACCATTCTGTTATTGCTCGGCCTTTTCACGGTGCTTTTTCCGCTCTACATGACAGTGATAATAGCCTTCAAGCAGCCCAGCGAGATGACAAATGACGTAATCGGCCTACTGTCATTCCCGCAATCATGGAGCTTGGAGAATTTCCGCGAGGCAATGAGGGTAACGGATTTCTGGCGTTCACTGTTCAATAGCTTCCTCATCACCGCCGTAACTATGGCATTCTCAGTAATCATACATTCGCTCATGGGGTATGCTGTAGCCCGCAACATGAACAGGAGTAAGTTCTACCGTTTCAGCTATTTCTATGTCGTAAGCGGAATGTTCGTACCATTTGCGATATTGATGATGCCCCTCGTGAAGCAGACTGCACAACTTCATATCGATAACATGTTCGGAGTGATTGTGCTGTATGTGGTGTTCTACATGCCCATGAATGTGTTGCTTTACGCTGGCTACCTGAAGAACATCCCCATAGCCCTTGAGGAGGCAGCACATGTTGATGGGGCTTCGACATGGACAACGTATTGGAAGATAATTTTCCCGTTGATGTGGCCAATGCACGCAACTGTTGCGGTACTTACGGCGTTAGGGACATGGAATGACGTTATGACTCCTCTTGTGATTATGTCAGGGAGTGGGGTCAACACACTTCCACTTGCACAGCTGAACTTTCAGACACAGTTCGGGACGAATTACAACCTTGCGTTTGCGTCATACCTGCTTGCGTTACTGCCTATGCTGATATTCTACCTTGTTGCGCAGAAGCAAATCATCAATGGCGTAATCAATGGTGCTGTAAAATAACGCCCAAAAATTCACAGGAGCGGCGAAAAATATATGTCGATAAAATTTGATGAGGGTAGCGGAATTTTCACCCTCACCACGAGGAACACAACCTACCAGATGAAAGCGGACGGCTTCGGCTGTCTGCTTCACCTTTATTACGGGGCAAAAACTGAGGGCTTCACGGATTGGGGCTTGACGTTTGCGGACAGGGGTTTTTCCGGCAATCCATATGACGCAGGGAATGACCGCACATATTCACTTGACGCATTACCGCAGGAATTTCCGACACAAGGCGCGGGGGATTATAGGAGTCCGGCACTTGTCGTGAGGGATTCAGATGGCGTATATGGGGCTGATCTGCGTTATTCCGGCCATGTAATCACGGAGGGGAAATACACACTTGCGGGACTCCCTGCTGTTTATGCGAATCCGAATGAGGCATCACAGACTCTCACAATCACACTCAGCAACGAACGTTTAGGGTTGAAGGCCAGACTCCTTTACGGCGTAATCCCGGACAAAGACATAATCACACGTAGCGCAATCATCACCAACGTTGGCGCAAAGCCCTTCACGGTGGAGAAGCTGTACTCTTCATGTGTTGACTTCACGCACGGAGATTTTGACCTCATCACCTTTCACGGCCGTCATGCTATGGAGAGGACGTACCAACGCCACAATCTACAGCATGGCTCATTCAGCATAGGTAGCAGGCGAGGAATGTCATCACACCAATACAGCCCTGTGATGATTCTTGCGAGCCATGACGCAACCGAGACACACGGACGTTGCTGGGGAATGCAGTTTGTGTACAGCGGAGGATTTTGCGCGGAGGCAGAACACGACCAGTACAGCCAGACACGCATAATGATGGGGCTTGCGCGGGAAAAATTCTCGTATGAGCTTGCGCCGGGTGAGGAGGTTACATGCCCAGAAGTGATTATGACGTTCAGCAATGAAGGACTCGAAAAGCTGAGTCATAACTTCCACGCCTGTATACGGGATAACATTTGTCGCGGCAAATATAAACATTCCCCGCGTCCTGTAGTGCTTAACACGTGGGAGGCATTACACTTTGACTTTGACGGCAGGAAGATTCTTGATGTAGCGAAAAGCTCGAAGTCTCTCGGCGTTGATATGCTTGTGGTTGATGATGGGTGGTTCAGGAATCGGAATGATGATTACCGGGCGTTAGGTGATTGGACAGCTGACGAGGGCAAATTAGGCTGTACGCTTGCGGAATTGGTGAGAGGGGTTAAGGCTGTGGGGCTGGATTTCGGGATATGGGTTGAGCCTGAAATGATAAGCGAGGACAGCGAACTATACCGCGCTCATAAAGACTGGGCAATGATTATCCCCGGAGAAAAGCCCGTGTTAGGACGTAATCAGCTTGTTCTTGACATGTCGCGAAATGACGTGAGGGAATATATCTTCAACGCGTTACGCGATATTCTTGACACGGGGATAACATATCTCAAATGGGATTACAACCGCTCAATCTGTGAGGTGTATTCGCATTCGGATGATAACAGCAAGGCCATATATCAATATATGCTGGGGCTGTATGAGGTTCTCGAACGAATAACCGCGAAATATCCCGATGTCCTCATAGAAGGTTGCGCCGGGGGAGGAGGACGCTTTGACGCTGGAATGCTGTACTATACCCCGCAGATTTGGTGCAGCGACAACACAGACGCGCTTGACCGACTCAGCATACATTACGGGACATCATTCGGCTTCCCGATGAGTGCGATTGCCGCGCATGTCTCAGCATGTCCCAACCAGCAGACCGGGCGAATCACTCCCCTCAAAGCCCGCTGTACCGTGTCAATGACTGGTGCATTTGGCTACGAGCTTGACCCCATGAGGTTGACGGATGATGAGAGGCGTGAAATCTCCGGGCAAATAGCACAGTACAAGAATGACCGCGAAATCATAACGGAGGGACTCTATTACCGACTGAGCAACCCTGAGAGCGATAACGTTTGCGCGTGGGAGTATGTCATGACTGACGGAAGCAAAGCACTAATCTGCGTGGTTGTCCCACATAATCACGGGAACATGCCAGCAGTTTACGTTACGCCGCGGGGATTGACGCAAGGCGCGTTCTACAGGGATATTGAGAGCGGGAAGATATACCCGGCTGATGCGATTATGGACTCAGGATTTCCGCTTGACATGCCTAAGGGGGATTGTGAGTCGTATATGGTGAGGCTTGAGCGTATTTGAGCGTGTGAGATGATGAATGCCCTTCTCCTATGCTGGAGGGGGGCTTTTTCTTTGCGCAATAAAAAACCCGCCATATTTCAGACGGGCTTTGTTATATCCGTGAAGCCGGTGAACAGATTCGAACTGTTGACCTGCGCATTACGAGTGCGCTGCTCTACCTCTGAGCCACACCGGCAACGTTTTATTTCACGGCGAATTATTGTATCAGCTGATTCTTTTTCTGGCAAGCATGGCCACAACAGCCGCGCCAAGAATCATATGCAGTGAACCCACCTCACAGCCTCCATTGTTGGAATCATCGCCACCACGACTCTCATAGCCGATGCTAGCGTCAGGTTCTTGTTCTGCGTAATCGTCATAATCTGCCCATTGAGTCCCGATTTCAGGCAGTGAATCTCCGTAGCTGTACTGATAGCTTAACGACGCGTTGAGGTCAAATTCCCCGTCTGAAGCAACCCGCAATGAAGCCGTGCTTGCGTTCGTTCTGAGTATTGACTGTTTGAGCTGGTACGCTGTCATTTCCGGCATGATTGACGCGAGAAGAGCGGCCGCCCCTGCGATATGAGGAGCTGCCATCGAAGTACCCTGCGCTGAACGTAGACTCACACCATCTGACGCAATATTGCTTGTGGAACTCTGAAGCCATGTGCTTAGAATCCCTGCCGATGAAAGAAGGCTTGTGAGTTCCCCGCCAGGTGCTGAAACATCCGCTCCCGTGTTGCTGTATGTCGCTGTAGTGCCTAGACGTGTCAATGCTGAGACTGAAATCATGTTGTATAGCCCGGTGAATGACGCGGGATAAACATAATACCCTGCCCCCGAAACTGTGCTGTCATAATAGCGTTCGCTCGGCTGCCCTACAACTTGGCTGTGATTCCCAGCTGCTACGACTATTACGGCTTCATTCGTCTCATCGAGTGCTTTGAACGCCCTCCATAATGGGAACTTCACCATAGTATCACGCTCAGGGGCAACCCTTATGTACGTTTCGAGGGACATATTCACGGCCTTGATGTTTACGCCGCTTTGGATGAGTTCCGTAACGTATTCGATTCCCGCTATGACGGACTCAAATGTGCCTGTTCCACTGCTGTTGAGTACCTTAACGGGTATCATGGTTACATCCAAGTTGATGCCAGCAACACCCATTCCGTTATTGCCCTTTGCGCCGATTGTGCCTGCAACGTGTGTACCATGTCCGTAATCATCAAGAGTTGACGCGTCAGAATTTATCGTGTTGATGCCGTATTCCCTCGTTACGTTGTCGGTCAAATCTGGGTTCGTGTAGTCTATGCCTGAGTCGATTATTGCGACATAGACGCTTTTGCTCCCTGTTGCGGAATCCCATGCGCTTGGGGCGTTGATGTATTCCATTCCCCAGCACGAGTCATAATGCGGGTCATTGGGAATCATTGCGGCTCTGACCTTGTAGTTTGGCGAGGCGGCGAGGACTTCAGGGTTCTTCAGGAGCATGGCCGAAAACGCTTCAGGGTCTTCCGTGTCTGAATGCATGAGCATGAATATTCCTTTGCCAGACTCTGAAAGTGCCGGGTAAATCCTCTTCACCTCTCCTCCTGATGCGGTGGCAAATTCTGAGGCTTGAAGTGTCCCTGCTCCTGACGCTGTGAATGATGAGGCATTGAGAGTCCCTGATGGTTTGAGGACGACAAGCGTATCACCTTCCGTGTAATCATTGCTTGCGGCGAATGATGGCATGACGAATGACAAAGCTATAACGATGGCAAGAAGTTTCCTCATGAGAATGTTCACGTCCTTTTTTGATGGATGAAATTTTTGACAAGGCATTATATAACACGCTAAATCATTAAGACGCAGGGCAATTCAGCGGGAAATTCACGTGAAGGGGCATAATTTTTCAGCGGCAATCTCTCTCATCACCACGCAAAATTTTTCAGGCATTATATAATTTTAGGGAAAATCTACACCCTCACGGAGGAAAATTCATGAATTTCATCAGCGAAAATATCATCATCATCAACTGCGGCTCCCAATACACTCAGCTAATCGCACGCAGACTCCGCGAAGTCAGAGTACACAGTGTGATAATGAACTGGGACGTTTCAGTCGACAAAATCAAGCCATATTCCCCCAAGGGCATAATCATATCCGGCGGCCCTGACAGCGTTAATGACCCTGACGCAATCACGATTGACCCGGAAATATTCCGTCTCGGATGTCCTGTATTGGGCATATGCTACGGAATGCAACTCATGTCGAAAATGCTCGGCGGAATCGTAACTAAAGGCGAACGCAGGGAATACGGCGTAACAGACATCCACAAGGCCGGGGGCAATTCCACAATCCTCAACGAGAATATCCCGAACAAAATGCGCGTACTCATGAGCCACGCCGATAACGTCTCAGAACCTCCCGAAGGCTTCCGCGTAACCTCCCTCACAGAAGGCGGCATAATTACGTCAATTGAGGACAGCAACAGGAAATTTTACGGCCTCCAGTTTCATCCCGAAGTCGTCAACACTGAGGCAGGCTATTACATACTCAACAATTTTGCCTTCAACGCCTGCAAATGTGCTGGAGATTGGAAGCTCTCAGACTGGGTGAATGACACAATCGAGAAGATTCGCGAAGGTGTTGGAAGCTCAAAGGTTGTCTGCGGACTATCAGGCGGAGTCGATTCGAGCGTGTCAGCAGTACTCGTTCACAAGGCTGTAGGCTCAAACCTTCAATGCGTTTTCGTCGATCACGGATTAATGCGCCTTGATGAGCCTGAAGCTGTCATGAATGAATACGCCTCACTCGGACTCAGCGTGAAATATGTTGATGCGTCAGAGAGATTTTTGCGTGAGCTTGCTGGAGTCGATGACCCTGAACAGAAACGCAAGATTATAGGGCGACTGTTCATTGAGGTGTTCGAGGAGGAAGCCAAGAAGGTTGACGGTGCAGAATGGCTCTTGCAGGGGACAATATACCCTGATGTTATCGAGAGTGGCGCAAAAGGCACAAAGGGAGCTGCCCTCATAAAATCGCATCACAATGTAGGCGGCCTCCCGGAGAAAATGAACCTCAAGCTGATTGAGCCGTTACGTGATTTGTTCAAGGATGAAGTGAGACGGCTGGGGAAAATTCTCGGAATGCCTGACGACATAATACACCGTAAGCCGTTCCCCGGGCCGGGACTCGCTGTTCGTTGCTTGGGGGCAATAACGCGTGAGAGACTCGACATATTGAGGGCGGCTGATGCTATTTTCCGCGATGAGCTGAAACGTTCAGGGCTGTATGACGGAATATGGCAGGCGTTTTGCGTGTTGCTGCCAGTGAGGTCTGTCGGCGTTATGGGTGATAGCAGGACATACGGCGAGTCGGTCGTATTGAGGGCGGTGAACTCGGTTGACGCTATGACGGCTGAATGGACGAGGATAGATTATGACGTTATTGACAGAGTCGCAAAAAGAATCTGCAATGACGTGCAGGGCGTGAATAGAGTTGTACTCGATGTAACCTCAAAGCCTCCAGCAACTATTGAGTGGGAATAACGTTAGCGATTTCACGTGCAATTTTTGCGGCATCATCTGGAGTATTACATTTCCCGAAAGAGATACGTATAGTCCCTCCCGCGTATTCATGCGGCACATTCATTCGTGTGATTACGCGGGATATTTGATTCTTCATCCCATCGCAGGCAGATCCAGTTGATATGCATATGTCTTTGAGGTCGAGCCTGTGAAGAATCCTCTCACCATTTGCCCCCCTGAATGACAGACTCAGCAGGCCGGGCAATCTTTCAGCAGCATCACCGTTAAGTCTGAAATCAATCCCGCAACCTTTCAGCCCGTCAATCAATATGCGTTCCAGAATGAGCAAGCGTTCTTCGTGGCGCGAAATCTCCCGGCAATTATTCGTGAGGGCGATTGACATTCCGACAACCCCGGCAGTGTTCTCCGTGCCTGCCCGCAAACCACATTCCTGACTCCCGCCGTGTATCAATGGCCGAATCTCAACGCCCCTCCTAACGTACAGGAATCCGACTCCCCGCGGGCCGTTGAACTTGTGCGCCGACCCTGAGAGCATATCGACTCCCAATGCTTGAACGTCGACGGGAACATGTCCCAATGCCTGAACCGCGTCAGTGTGGAACAATGCCCCGTGTGAATGCGCAATTTGTGCCAGCTCGTGAATAGGCTGGATGACTCCTGTTTCGTTGTTGGCGAGCATGACAGACACGAGCGCAGGAGAATGGCAATGCGTAAGGGCTTCAGCGAGGGCGGGAATGATTACGCGACATGCTTCATCAACTGGCAATTCATGTATTTCATGGCCGTAATAATTTCTCATGGCGTAACACGATTCAAGGACGGCTTTATGCTCAATCGCTGATGTGATTATGGCTCTTCTGCCTGAACATTTGACGGCTTGATTGTCGCTCTCACTTCCTCCAGACGTGAAGAATATCTCATCCGGCCGGGCGTTAATGCATTGTGCGATTCTTGCGCGTGATTCGTTGAGGGCGTGTTTTGCCTTGCGTGAATATGAATACGGCTGTGATGGGTTGGCGTAATATTCGGCGAGAAATTCCCTCATGGCTGAGAGGGCTTCCGTGTCAAGCGGAGTTGTGGCTGCGTTGTCGGCGTAAATCATGAGAACAGCTTGCATCCTTCCTGCTTGAAATCCTCAATCTTTGCGCGTAATTCATCCTCCGTAACATCAAGATACCCTGCGAGGCACGACATGCAATAGAATTTTCCGGCCATGTCATCAATGAGCTTGCGAGTGAGTCCGATTTCGTTTTTCGTGAGCGGCCTTCCACATACGAGGCAATAATTCTTCCTCATGACCTGACTCCGAAAATAGGCATTGGCTTATTCCTGTATTCAGCATCGAGAATACCTGCCTGAGTCCGAATCATTCCGCGCATGTCAATCGCTCTGTCGAGGCAGTAACGGCGGAAATCATATGCTGTTATGTCGTTGGCAGTTTTCACGTGGGGGAACAAAAGTTTGAGGTAAGCAGTAGAGATTCTTTTGACGGCTTCAGTGTCTCTTGTGTCAGCACCTTTAGGGACGGCGATAAGCTCATCAACGATTCCCCTGTAGGTAATATCGCTCCTAAGCTCATGCATGACGGAGCCGAAATATTCGCTGTTCAATGCCCATCCGTGAATCTTGAGATCGTCATTCATTCGAGGAATGTTCCAGCCTTTGAGGAATCCGTGAAACCTCTCAATGAGCGCGGACTCATGAAACACTTTCGGAAGCCCGGCGAACATGTTAGCCCCTTCTCGCGTCATAGCCTCAATAGCGATATTTCCGCAAAGGACGACTCCCGCATCTGAGACTCCCTTATAGCCTCCAACCGTGAAATTTCCCTGCTCAAGGTAACCTTTGAGTGCGGCTCTCATTTCGTCAGTGTTGCTGAATGTTATTGTCTGCACCTCATCGAGAACGACAAAATCATATCCCGTGATTAGCCCTTCTCGGCTGCGTGAAAGGTCATAGAACATTTTTGCCCGCGTCATTATTCCCCCGCTTGAGAGCCATCCATAACGGCTGACGTTCCCGAAGACGTAGCTTTTGCCTGTGCCTTTTGGAGCAAGCTCTATCATGTTGAGGCGTTTTTCGATGAACGGAAGAAGGCGTGTGAGCATTGAGAGTTTTTGCTCCTCATCAACATAACCTGCTGCGTTGTAGTCGATTGCTCCGAGCAATAAATCTTCCCATTCGTATACGGTGAACTCCTTGCGAGCCTCTCTGTAATATTCTGCGCTGACGGTGTAAGGGCAAAAAGGCGAGAAGCTGACCAGCTCAATTTTCCCCTGTGATTTTCCTTCCGGGAATCTGTAGCCTAATTCGATAACGCCCCATATTTCACGGCCTGCTGATAATTCGCCGCTGTATTTCCGCCAAGTTTCTGGGGATATGTATGTGTCTTTGAAGCCTAAGCTGAATGCGGGAAGCTCAAAGCTGATTTCCTGAGTCTTTATGTCAATGTCAGCTGAAATTTTCGTGAGGATTTTGACCCGTTCACCCTCAAGGATGATTCTGTTCTTTATGCTTGTCCATTCGTCGCGGCTAGGCATGAATTTTCGCGTGAAGTCCCTTATGCGGTTAATGTCATAATTCCCGTCAGTGTCCTCAAATTTTCTCAGCAACCAATCACGCATGAATGCAGGCAGGCTCAATGACAGGAAGAAACTGCTTTTCTTGAAGTCCTTGTACACCGCCATTTCGTTGAAGATTGCTCTGATTTTCTCATCCATTGAAGATTGCATCGAAATCGCTCCTTATTTCGGCGGGCTTTGAGTGTATTTCCGGCGGGCTGTCATTTTGTGGTTGTGAGTTTGTGCTGTGGATTGTAGGTTGTGGCTGTGGGTTATCGGTGTGAGTTGTGGCTTGTGATTGCTGGTTATCATCGTGAGTCATGTCTTGCGGTTGCGGTTTATCGGCGTGAGTGATAGCTTGCGGTTGTGAGGTGTCTTCCCCTCCGAAAAACCTCCGAACCCTTGCGCCAATCCTGCCCAAAAATCCCGCGTCATGTTCAGGGATTCTCACAGCGACTTCCAGTAATGAGCCCTCAAGATTCAACGCCGTATCAGTCAGAATTTCTCCTGAGTCGCCTTCCTCAAGCCGTGAGATTAGAGCCTTGATGCCCTTCCTGCCTTCATGGCCTGAGACGACAACAGAGATATTCCCGCGTGAATCTGGCGCAACAAAGTACCTTTCCTGCTCTTTCATGTGCCAGTCAGACTCGGCAACTTTACGGGCATATTCCCCCACAAAACGCAGAAGGAACACGCACCGCGAATTTACATCCTTCATTCGTCGTAACACTTTGACGGCAAAATCAGCCCCCTTCAACGCAAGATACCCCCCAAGCCCGGCAACAACTTTCAGCTTTTGCGGGGAAGCGTCAAGCACGTCTGCTAGAGCGTCAATATCTGGGAATCTGTCATTGCTCATGCAAAAATCGCTGACCTTCACGACATCAGCATTTGAATCCCGTGTAAGCTCATCAAAAACAGCCCTGTAACTTTCATCTTTCGGGGCATAAAAAAAAGGCCGGCTTATTCTTCCGGCTCTGTAACGCAATATCTCATCACATAAAATCATCCGTAACTCACTCACTCCATGTTATTATCCTCATTCCAAGCACGGAATCATTTTCCGCAAACTTCTTCAGCATAGCCCGCATATCTGACTCGCTCATACCGTCAATTATCCCCATCACTTTACCTTTGCTCAGGCGGTATTTCTGCTGCGTCATGTCGTCGATTTTTGCCTTAACATCTTTGCTGTTCTCCCATTCGTAAGGCTCGACTCCAAGTTTCATGAGAGCGTCTTGAACCTCGCCAATGTCATCAAGAAGCGATGATTTTTCCTTGATGAACGCCGCCGAAAATCTTTCATCCCTGAACGCCTTATCCTTGAGGCTGTCAAAGAATCCTTCATCATCGAGGCCATGAAGGAATCTCAATGCTTCGTCCGCTTCAATGTCGCTGATATTGCTGTTGTCTATCATGTCAAAAAACTTCCTCGCCTGAACCTGAATGTCAGCGTCCACGCAACATAATACAGGCATCTTAAATTTCCTCGACCATTCGTGAGGATTTTTCGTGCCGTCTGTTTTTCCCCGCCAAAAGTCAATGAGTTCAGCGCGTTTTTTGGCGTTCCTTATGTTTGAGGCGGCCTGCCTGATATTGATTCCAGCCTGAGCTGGCGACATCATGAACAGTTCCCCCCGCAAATATTCCCTGACTCGTTCGCATTCCTCATCAGTGAGTCCCTCAAGGCTAGTTGCGTATGTCTCGCGGAATATTCTCGTTGGCTCATCAAGAAGCTCCCTTATTGCCGACTCATTCTCCGTTATGCTGCGTGTGAAATCACCAAGCGTTTTGGGCGAAATCTCAGAGCGTGAAGCAATCTGCCTCATAACATCAATAATTTTGCCGAGAGCAGGATATTTTTTTGCGACATCCTCAGATGAACACCCGCAAGCCCTCAGATTTTCCCGCCAGAACTCTACAGCCTCATCTTTTGCCCGCGCCCCTGCGTGAAGAATCTCATTCGTTGCGTCAGTAAACTCATATTCCGCCGTAAGATTCCGTATTTGCTCAAACGCTGTGCTTTTGTCCCACATGTCTGAATACTCTGTGCTGAATGCGTATTCAAGCCCACGCATTACGGACTCAACACCTGCCCCAGTTTTTTCGGCGAGGGATAAGAGTTTTCCGCCCTCAAAGCTTGCGAGGAAGCTCATCATTCCACGCCTGCATGACTCTAGGTTCAGGACTCCAGCAAGCTCATTCACCGACTCAGGCCGCGACATGAACGCCCTACCTATGTCCGTGAAGAAGTCGAGCGCATTGGCTGATGAGGGTGCGAGGGCGATATATTTCTTCAGGATTGAATACGTTTCTGGGGAACATTCGCTTTCAAGACACCACAACGGGAATTTCAGCTCTTTAGCTTTTCTGTGGATCATGTCTGAGACGGTTTCAAGAGGCAACGAGGAAATCTCCTCATACGGTATATTCCATGCTTCAGAGGTTGCGCGGTAAAATTCTTGCTCTTCCTTAGTGCGCTTAACGATATGTGAATCCCTTGCACGACTCATGAACTCTGAAATCATCTCGGCGAGCCTAGCGGGAGTCATTTCTGAGCTGTGGTTGTTTTCGTCAATGCTCCTGTAAGGTTCTGAGCTGTAATCCCTGAGAATGAATCCTGTTATGAACGCTGACAAATTGCAGAGGGAAAATCCGAAATCCTCCGACATGCAACCGCATATTTCGCTGATACTTACGCTTCCGCCACTGTCAAACGAGCGTTCTATGAGGTCATGCACGGACTTTGCGACAATCACAACAGGCTCATCCGACAAAGACTCATCATTGAGCCAGTCTTCTTTGTCCCAGAATTTTACGAGCGTATTTTTTTCCTGCCCGGCCATGAGTCCCGCGACTTTTCCGCCATTGAGTCCAACAAGTGCAGACTGTTTCAGCTGTGAGGGTGATAGCTGAGTCTGAGTTACTCCCCTCGTGAAATCGAGAACGCACCCGAATCGCTCCAGAACATTAGCCTGAAGAACCGCGCTGAGTTTGTCCCAACCACGTACCTTTTCGCCGTCCTGCCTGCTGTGTGAGTAGAACGTGAAATCCCCGGCGGAAATCCTCCCGGCCCAATCCTGTTCGATTACTTGCTTTGCCCGCTGTGCGCTGTTGCCGGCCTCGCCTTGATGGATTCCCGAATAGTACATTGACATGGCCGAGCTGTTCAGGTAGCGTTCAAGGTCTTCAGCTCCTAGTGGGGTTCGTGTTGCATCAATGAAGGCAATATCCCTGTAGTATTCATCATGCGACATTTCGCGGAGTTTTTCGGCTAACCCTGATGATTCTGACTCATCCCTCGCCAGAATGAGAATGACTCGGAATTTCCACGCAGGAAGGCTCATGCTCCTTAGAGTCTCTGCTGTCTTGCGAACGTCTGAAGGGGATGAAAGCGCAGTCTCATATCTCAGGGACAATGCGCTGTTGAGGTGAAGAGATCCGATAAGAGCATCGCGGTGATCAGCAATTATTTTTGCCGCTGAGGAGTTCTTTCTTGCATCATCCTTGTTCTTCTCGATTTTCGCGCCATCCCCGGCTAGAATTGCTGTAGAGTACATTCCTCCCTCATCAAGTCGCTTAATGAGTATTCCTTTTGCAACGAGATCTTGTGCTATTGCTGTGCATTTTGCTTCAAGCTCACGCCATCCGCCTTTGAAAGCACGCATTATATTCTCATCTGTAGGAGCTATTATCTTCAACTGATTGCCCGTTTTCTGATGAATCGCCTGCATGATTAACACGGCCTTCAACACAGATTGCTCTTGTTCGCTGAGACTTTTTCCGCGCTCGCCAAGAACGCCAAGCACAAGTTTTGCATCATCTGAGAGTATTCCCGCGCTTGCATCGTAAAAGAAATCCCACAGCATATCGACCGTAAGCAATGGCCTATCATCCATAGGGCCGTAATTCGATATGTACCACTGAAACGCTTTCGAGTCATTTTCCATGCCTGAAGGGGCTTTGATGAAATCGAACATGCTACGTTGGTTTGACTTGAACGCGGAAGCTATATTCTTCAGAATTAGGGCGGTCATAGGGTGAATAGGCAATACATTCTTCACTACGTCAGAGTCTGCGATATTTACGGCCTGCATGACATATTCCGCTGAAGACTGAGCTGACACATATAAATCTTTGAGCGTATTCTGCCATTCCTCGCGCATTGAATCCTTCACGGAGAATGCATGTGCTGTAAGCTCAAAGGCTATATTGTCCGGGAGAGTTATTTGCACTTCCGTGAACCTGTCGCGTATTTTCTTGGCTGAGCTGTCATTTGCCGGGACAAGCGATGATATTTCGTGCGTTACAGGGATGAAATAGAACGGGGCTTCCTGGCAGATGGCCGCAATTTTCTGCAACTCGCCGAGAAAATCAAGGTTATTCCTGAAAAAATCGCTGAACTCATCCCATATGAACACTATTTGAAGATTGTCATTGCTCCGTATGACATCAAGTATCCATTCCCTGAGAGTGTCTGCTGTAAGGTCAAGGGCTGTGATTCCCTCTTTGGCTGACATGGCGAATATGTTTTCCATGAGGGTATCGGTGTTTTTGCCGTATTGGAGCGAATGTATTATTTCCTTTGCGCTTGACTGTGAGAATACTGTATGCCATTCGGGTTTTCTGAGAAGGCTGTCGACAAAATCAGAGTGTGTTTTGTCCTCAAGCCATGACAATACGCCATTCTTCAATGTTGACGGAGCTTTGTACCCACCACGCTCATCAATGGCCGCGCTTATGCTCTCCTGAAACGCAAGAAAAAGCTGCCGAGGAGTCGTTATGCTTCCTGACGCGTAACGCCATGCCGCTAATATTTTGTTGTTCCTGTGGGAGATTAATCTAGCTAGGAGGGCTGAATGTTTTTCCCGTAAAGACAGGTTGCTGTTCCAATAGTCTGTGAGTTCCTGCTCTGGGACTTCAAGAATCTTCTTGAGGGCGAAGGCGCATTGTGATTTGCCTGTTCCGTAAGCACCATGT
>JAFSKY010000196.1 GCA_017448685.1 Synergistaceae bacterium | reverse complement strand
GCTTACGTTGAGCCGTCAAGAAGGCCGTCAGATGGGAGATACGGCAAAAATCCCAACCGCCTACAGCACTACTATCAGTATCAAGTCATAATCAAGCCCGCCCCCGCTAACATTCAGGAGCTGTACATTGAGAGCCTCGCCAGCCTCGGAATCAATCCTGACGAACACGACATACGTTTTGTCGAAGATGACTGGGAGAACCCCTCAACAGGCGCATGGGGATTAGGCTGGGAAGTGTGGCTTGATGGCATGGAGATTACGCAGTTTACGTACTTCCAGCAGCTTGGCGGGATTGATATGGAGAATGTCCCGGCGGAAATCACTTACGGAATCGAGCGTATAGCTATGTACGTCCAAAAAGCCGACAGCGTTTATGACCTTGAGTGGGCTGGCAAAGTTACATATGGCGATGTACATCTACAGAACGAAATTGAACAGTCGCACTATAACTTTGAGCTTGCTGATACGGATATGCTTTTTGCACTTTTCGCCATGTATGAGAAAGAAGCCGGAAGAATCCTTGACGCAGGATTTGTACTGCCAGCATATGATTACGTCCTGAAAAGCTCACACGCATTCAACCTTCTTGACGCTCGAAACGCAATCAGCGTAACAGAACGCACAGGATATATATCACGCGTTAGAGCATTGGCCTGCCGTTGTGCTGAGGCGTATAGGAAACAGCGCGAAGATATGGGATTTCCGCTCACGGGCAAATTCACGGATGAGACCGGGAAATTCTTTGAGGATTAAGGGAGATTTTCACATGGCCATAAAAAATATAGTTCTTGAAATAGGCACAGAAGAAATACCGTCAAGATTCATTCCTGACGCTCTCGCTGCCCTAGAGAAAAACGCTGAGGCTGCGTTCAAGGCAAACAGAATAGAGATTCGCGGCACTGAGACTTACGCAACACCACGCAGGCTTGTGCTTATAGTTACGGATGTAAGCGAAACACAAACGGAGAAAATTGACCTCCTCAAAGGCCCTCCACTTTCAGCAGCATATGATGACAACTTCCAACCCACAAGAGCGGCTATAGGATTCGCCAAAAGCAAAGGCGTAACACTCGATGACATTCGCCACGTTGACATTGAGGGCGTGAAATACATAGCTGCGGAAATCAGGCAACCCAGCAAAAACACTGTGGACGTTCTCCCGGAAATCATGAGCGGGCTTATCTCATCGCTCACATTCCCCAAAAGTATGTACTGGGACAAATCCGGCGTGAGATTCGCGAGGCCGATTCGCTGGATTCTCGCACTCGCTGACGACAAAGTGATACCCTTTGAGTTCGGCGGTGTAAAATCAGGCAGAAGGACAACAGGACATAGATTCATGGGGCATAAGGTGATAGAGATTGCTGACGCGTCAACATTCCTTGATGCTCTCTACGACAACAGCGTGATACTTGACCAAGAAAAACGCCTCCAGAAAATGAAGACTGCTATAGCCTCACTGCAAAAAGATATGGAAGGTAATTTAGAGGTTGAAATGGACGCGGATATTCTTGAGGAAAATTTGTACCTCGTTGAATACCCCGTGCCTTTTGTGGGTTCATTCGACAAGCGTTATCTCGAAATCCCTGAAGAAGTCCTCACCACGTCAATGAAGAAAAACCAGAAGTATTTGGCCGTCCGTAGTAGAGGCAAAAGCGGAAAACTCGCAAATTACTTTGTTGGAGTGAGCAATAACCTTGTTCCCGATATGGGAGTAATACGTGAGGGCAATGAAAGAGTCCTACGTGCAAGGCTTGAAGATGCTGCGTTCTTCTGGAATGAAGATAGGAAAATCCCGCTCGCTTCATACGTTGACAGGCTCAAATCCGTAACCTACCAAGAAAAATTAGGCAGCGTTTATGACAAAGTTATGCTTACGCGAAAATTAGCGTTGTGGTTCTGCTCACGTTATGGCATGGAGGATATAGCCTCACTCGTTGACAGAGCCGCTTACCTGTCAAAAGCTGACCTCGTTACGTCAATGGTGTTCGAGTTCACAGACTTACAGGGCGTAATGGGTCGTGAATACGCTAAAAGTTCCGGCGAAGATCCTCGTGTTGCGCTCGCATTGTATGAGCAATATCTGCCATTGACAGCAGCAGGCAAAACTCCTACTGATGACGTTGGCGCGGTATTGG
>JAFSKY010000195.1 GCA_017448685.1 Synergistaceae bacterium | reverse complement strand
TGCATAGCGTGGTTATTGCTCCCCTACAAACATCCCACAATGGTATGGGGCTATGCTGGTCGCGGCTTGCGAACAACAATAAGCGTTGAGGGATATTGGCTTCACGTCCTTAGCGATTCACTTGCGCTCAACATTCAGACGGATGATATACATCTCTACATACCTACAGGGATGCTGATATTCTTTGCGGCTGTGGCGTTCATTGTGTGGGTATTCATGCGGACAAAAACGGGAACGGCTATGACGGCTGTAGGCTCAAATCCTGATTTCGCGAGGGCATCAGGCGTTAATGTCGACAGAATGCGCACGATCGCGGTTGTGATGTCCACGATATTGGGCGCAATAGGAATTATCGTGTATGAGCAGAGTTTTGGCTTCATTCAGCTTTACATGGGGCCGTTCTACATGGCCTTACCTGCTGTTGCGTCAATATTGCTTGGCGGTGCTAGCGTCAACAAGGCCGGAATCCTGAACGTGATAATAGGGACGTTCCTATTTCAGGGAATACTCACGATGACTCCGAGTGTGATTAACAGCTATTTGCAAACGGACATGTCAGAAGTTATACGTCTGATAGTGAGCAATGGAATGATACTTTATGCCCTCACAAGAAAGGTGCGTGCCGGAAGATGAGAAAATTTTTCGACCTTATCGCAAACAACGCGGTCCCGGCTGTCTTCATCATAATATCGGCGTTCGCAATACCTCTTTCAGGATATTCTGCGAGCTACCTCGTTCAGGAGCTTCTGACTCGTATCGGGCGCAATTCATTCCTCATACTGTCATTGCTGATTCCCATCATGGCCGGAATGGGACTCAATTTCGGAATGGTACTCGGAGCTATGGCCGGGCAAATCGGGTTGCTGTTCATATGTGATTGGGGCATCGTTGGGATTCCCGGAATGATTCTCGCCTGCCTCATAGGGACTCCAATCGCAATAGTACTCGGCATATTCTGCGGTCATGTCCTCAACAGGGCAAAAGGTCGCGAAATGGTAACGTCATACATTCTTGGCTTCTTCATCAACGGCGTGTATCAGATGGTTGTGCTTTACCTAATGGGCTGGATTATCCCGATAACGAATCCCCTGTTATTGCTCTCACGCGGATATGGTGTGCGTAATGCCGTGAGCCTTCTCGGTATACGTGGAGTGTTGGACAACCTCATACCCGCCGTAATCACCGGGACACAGGGCGCAGGTCAATTCCTCAACATAAACGGGTCAAGCTCATACATCATCATGCATCTTCCATTCCTTAACGGCTCAATCAGAATCCCCCTTGCAACGTTAATCGTGATAGGGCTTTTCTGCCTGTTCATAGTGTGGTTCAGGAAGACAAAGCTCGGTCAAGATATGCGCGCAATAGGTCAGAATCAAGCTGTAGCTGACAGTGCTGGAATCCCCGTAAACAGGACGAGGATTATCGCAATCGTAATTTCAACGGTGCTTGCCTGCTATGGTCAAATCATCTACCTTCAGAACATGGGAACGTTGAACACCTACAACAGCCACGACCAAGCCGGAATGTTCTCGATTGCCGCGCTACTAATCGGAGGAGCGAGCGTTTCACGTGCCAGCATAGCGAATGTTTTTGCGGGGGTAATACTGTTTCACCTGATGTTTATCGTTGCTCCTGTTGCTGGGAAAAATCTTGTCGGCGATGCTCAAATCGGGGAATATTTCCGTGTGTTTGTGTCTTACGGGATAATAGCAATATCGCTCGTTCTCCATGCGTGGAGGCGTAATCGTGAGAAGGAAGCTGCCCGCAGAAGCCTTCGCGGCAACAAAGGAGGCGAATAACGATGTTCACAGAATACGTGAATGAATACGTCAGCAAGTACTACGCAATGTATCTTGAGCTGATTCAGTCATGGGGGATAAGCCCGGAGCTTTCAGCCGTGATTATTGTGGCGGCATTGTGGATTGTGCTGTATATCGGGCGTGGGCTGTCATTCTTCAGATTCCTCATGAGGTGGCTTCAGCGTCTGTTAGTTGTGGCGGGGCTTGTTGCTCTGGGATTCTGGCTGTACTGCGTGGGAATGGAACATAAAATCTACCTCGACAACAAGGCCATGAACGGCAATAATCCTCTTGAGCAGGTGAACGTGAGCATTAACGGCGGCGATACCGTTGAACTTATGCCACGTGATAGAGATATGCGCAAATCTGTAGGGCCTGAGTTTACCCTTAAGGCGGATATTCTTGATGTTGATGGCGAAATCGAGAACACTATCACACGGACAATAAGACTCGGACAAAGCAAGGACATAATGATAAGCCTTCCTACGCTGGCAACAGGGAGCGGGGATTTTGTCATGCCTGCGCCGAGGTGATATGACGTGCCTAGACTGACGGAGGCAGTTTTCCGCGAGAAGATAAAACTTGCCACGCTCATGGATGACCCGTTTATGAGGGAGTTTTTCACGGACAACATACCCGGTGTACAGTTGATGTTGCGTATCATCATGGCAAAGCCGGATCTCGTTGTTGAGAGCGTGAATGTACAGTACGTATTGAGGGCTGGTGAAGGCTCACGGTATGTGAGAGTTGACGTTTACGCGGTTGACAGCGACAACAGGCACTACGACATTGAGATACAGAATGCTTCATCGGGGGCGAGTCCTCAGCGAGCAAGACACAATAGCGCAATGATGGATGTGAATCTCCTGAAGACTGGCGAGAATCCCATAGTCCTCAAGGAACGTGAGAGCGTTGTGATATTCATCACGGAAAAAGACGTGCTTGGAGAGGGCGAGCCAATATACATAATCGACAGGGTGATAGAGAAATCCGGCAGGAAATTCAATGACGGCTCACACATTGTCTATGTGAATGCCTCGCATCAGGATCTCTCCACAGAGTTGGGGAAACTTATGCATGATTTCCACTGCGTTAAGCCTGAAGATATGATTTTCCCTGAGATTGCGGAAAAAGCAGCGGAAGTGAAAGGAAGTGAGAAAATGGGAGTTTGGGCAGAAATGGAGCAGGAAGCAATTGCTGAGGGCATAGCTGAAGGCATGGCAAAGGGCATAGCAAAAGGTATGGCACAAGGCATAACCAAAGCAAGCGAAAACATAGCGCATAACCTCATCAAAGCAGGAAAAGAAACCCTTGAGGATATAGCGAATATCTGTGGGCTTACTCTTCAGCGTGTGCAGGAACTAGCACGGCAAAACGCATGAGACAAGGAGCGTATTATCATGGCAGATACAGAATCCGAAGAATATCCAAAATGGTGGACGAACTTCCTGAATGATGCTATCGAGCAGGGCAAAATCGAAGGGCGTGAAGCTGTCGCAGTCAACCTGATACGGCTCGGACGAATGTCCCTGATTGACGTGTCTGTTGCCTGCGATATTCCAATCAAACGCATTCAGGAGCTTATCGCACAGGCATAAACATTTAACACGGAAGGTTCACGATATATTCATGGCCTTCCGTTTTCATTTTCACGCCTCACACAACACATTTGCTCATCCTAGCGAGCTTCTCACCACCTATCACGGAGAATTGCTCCTCCATAAGCCCAATAAAATCCCGGCAATGATGGTTCAAATACCTTTGACGGCTGTATATCACACATATCTTCAACAGCACAGGCTTACCCTTGAAGCACAACGGAAATATATTCACGTCATCATTCATCTGGTAATGCCAACGCGCAAGATTCATATGCGATGTGAAACACCCCGCAAGAGCCGCATTGCATAGAGGTGCCATTATCGTTGTGTAGCCAGCCTTGAGATATGCTTTTGGCTCATACCCTGCCTCGCTGAAACAATGAGCTATCCTGCGTCCCATTCTGCCTCGCGGAGAAACTATCATGAATGGAAGCCGCGAAAAGTCTCTGAGGTCAGCCCCCTCATGAAACGCTTTCTCCTGCATATTGCGAATGTCCTCTCCGTAATGGGCGCGCAGCAACTTGTCTGACACACAGAAATACACAGGGTCATCATATGTTGCTCTCACATTGACTTTCAGCTTTTGTGCGTCTGTGTCAACCGTAACGGCAAAATCAACTTGATTCTTCTGCACTAGAATTTCTGAGTCATCGCTAGTCCTGTCGATTAGGTCAATCGTTACATTAGGGTATTCAACCGAAAATTTTTCCAGCACGGCAGGAAGGTAATAATTGAATCTCGGCGAGCTGGCACTTATCGTGATTTCTCCCGTGTCGCTCTGTATCGTGTCAGTAAGCACAGCTTTAAGGTTGCGTTCTTCCTGATGAACTTGCCTCGCAAATCTCAGAACCTCTTTGCCCGCCTCTGTAAGTTGCAATGAAGGGTAACGGTAAAACAATTTCGCGCCGTAATATTCTTCGAGCCTCATTATATGATTGCTCAATGTCTGCTGTGATATGTGAAGCCTTCCTGCTGTCCTCGTAATATGAAGCTCCCTTGCTGTTTCCATGAAGTAATACAGGCTCTCAAGCTCCAATTTTCACGCCCCCCTAGTTTTTCGCACAGTATAACAAATAATTTTGTGGAAATGACAAGTATTAACGATTTTACATTGTGGATAAGCAAATGTTATATTTTTTCCAACATAACAATCCCACCACAAACAAACATACACACACAAGAGAGGAGACATCTGTATATGTCATTTTCGCTTGGCTTTATCGGATTCGGTGAGGCTGCCTACAACATGGGCAAAGGTCTCAAAGGTGAGGGACTCGAGGACATCAAAGCATATGACGTTGTGATGGACAAAGAAGGCCCAATGCGCGACACGGTATTGAAACGCTGTGAGGACGCAAAAATCAAAGCTGTGTTCTCGGCAAAAGAACTCGTTGAAAGCAGCGATTTTGTCGTGATAGCAGTCCCGGCAAGATTCACCGCTTCAACCGCTGACGGACTCAGACCGTTCGCTAGGGCGGGGCAGCTCTTCGCAGACGTAACAACCGCACTCCCTCCAATCAAAGAGGCTCAAGCAAAAGCATACGCCGAAATCGGAGCGGAATATATCGACTCGGCCATGCTCGGCTCATTGATGGCACTGGGCCACAAAGTACCCATTCTCGCATCAGGCAAGGGCTGTAAGAAATGGCACGACACAATGACCCCGTTCAACATGAAGATAACGCTCGTCAATCCTGATGACCCAGACAACACAAAAGCAGGTGAGGCATCAAAGATTAAGCTGGTGCGTTCAGTGTTCATGAAGGGCATCGAGGGACTCATCGTTGAGACGTTGCTATTTGCGAGGAAATGCGGAGTCGAGGATTACATTCTGTCGTCAATCTCCAACTCAATGAACCGCGACAAGTTCGAGGATATTGCTTTGCGCATGGCCGGAGCTGACCTGATTCACTCAGAGCGCAGATCATTCGAGGTTGGCGAGTCAATGGAACTCATGAGGGAAGTCGGAGTTGAGCCGTTAATGGCAATGGGGACAAAGGAACGTCTTGCACGTACAGCGGCACTCGGACTCAATGAGGAGCTTCACGGCATCGTCCCGAAGGAATTTGCGAGGATATATTCACTTTGGGAAGAAAAGAAATACAGCTAGGAGGAATTATCATGAGGAAAGTTTTTGCGTTCGCTCTCGTTATCATTATGGCTCTGGCCGGGGCATCATTCGCTGCTGATTGGCCAACAAAAACCGTCAACGTTGTACTGCCTTACGGGGCTGGCGGTGATACTGACACATACTGCCGTCAGTTGTTCCAGCGCGTGAGCAAGGTTACGGGTCAAACGTTCGTAGTCATCAACCAGCAGGGTGGCTCAGGAATCGTTGCGGCTATGGATGTCATGAACAAGCCCAATGACGGGTACACATTGCTATTCAACCACACAGGCGCGGCACTCGTTCAGGAAGCTACTGGGATGGTTGATTTCTCGTACACAAAGGATTTCGAGAACTGTTGCACTGTCGCAATTGATGAGACATATTCGGTTGTTGCAATTTCACCCGATGGCGAGTACAAGCAATACAGTAAGGGCTGGAAGACTCTCGCTGACATGCTAGCCTACGCAAAGGAGAATCCCGGCAAGGTGAGATATTCGACAGTATTCGGTTCAACAACTGAGTATGTTGGGACAATGCTTGAGGTTCAGGCGGGAGTCCAGTTCGATAACATCAACGTTGGCACTTCAGGCGGTGAGAGAATGGCGGCCATGTTAGGCGGTCAGGTTGATATTCTTGCGGCTAACTACATGCAGGTTAAAGACTACATCGAGAAGGGCGACCTCGTTTGCTTGGGAGTAATGTCGAAGCAGAGAGTCCCGGGTATCGATTACCCGACATTCACGGAGCTAGGATATGACAAGGTAGTTACGGCGAAGAAGTACGAGGTGAAATTCCCCAAAGGCACAGACAAGGCAATAGTCGATAAACTCGCGGCAATCTGCAAGGATATAGTACTAGGCGACCAGTCATATGCTGATGTGCTGAAGGTCTACTACGCACAGCCTCTTTACAGGGACGCAGAGCAAATGAACAAGGAAGACCCTGAAGAAGTCAAGCAGCTTGAAGCGGGATTAGCTATTGACGACTAAGAATGAGAAATCATTTCCGCCTGTAATGTGAAAGTTACGGGCGGATTTTATTCACACAAAGGAGGGAAAATTTTTCATGACCAACAAGACACGGGATATTCTCTGCTCAATCATTGTGATTGCGTTCGGCGCGGCAATGATTTACTTCGTCAAGGACGTTCGCAGGGTCATACGTTCAGATGTCGGCTCAAGGTTCGTTCCGACACTGATTGGCTGGTGCATTGTTGCAACAGGTGCGGCAAAACTTTTCTATTCCGTCTTCACTGGCCTCAAGGAAGAGAACAAGAAGATAGTGTTCGATCAGGATTTCATCGGCGGAATTGGGACGGTTGTACTTATGGTGCTATACATGATAGCGTTCCAGCCCGTTGGGTTTGTTGTGGCGAGTGCTGCATATTTGTTCCTTCAGATGTTACTTCTCAGCGACAACACTAACAGGAGGGTGCTTCTTTTCGCGGCTGTGGCGGTATTGCTGCCTCTTGCGGTTGATGCGCTTTTTGTGTTCGTCATAAAGATGCCGCTTCCTGTGGGCATATTCGGGTTCTAGGGGGTGCCAATCATGATAACAGATGCATTAGCCAACGTAATGAATCCGATGTGCCTTGCTCTGATATGGGTAGGTACAGTAATCGGAATAATATTCGGCTCTGTTCCTGGACTGTCGGCAACAATGGCAGTCGTTTTGTTCCTCCCGATGACGTTCAGCCTTGAGGCAACGAGAGGTATTGCGCTTCTTGTGGGGCTTTACATGGGCGGCATTTCCGGCGGACTAATCTCGGCAATCCTCCTCAAGATTCCCGGGACTCCTTCGTCAATCTCAACAGTATTTGACGGCGGCCCCATGGCGGAAAAAGGCGAGGCAGGTCGTGCATTAGGTGTCGGCATTCTGTATTCGTTCATCGGGTCAATACTCGGAATCCTCGCGCTTATGTTCATCAGTCCAATGCTGGCGAAAGTATGCTTGCTTTTCGGGCCTGCTGAATATTTCTCGGTTGCTGTGTTCTCGCTCACGATAATAGCGGCGTTGTCGGGTAAAGACATGCTGAACGGACTCATAGCTGGCTTAACGGGACTCGCGCTTTCAATGGTGGGAATGGCACCGATTGACACGAAGTTACGCTACACATTCGGGAACTACCAGCTGCTTAACGGCTTTGACATCACGGTATTGCTGATAGGTGTATTTGCGGTTACGGACATAGTACTTGCTGGCTTTGGTCGCAGGACATTATCACAGAGGCTAGAGCAGAAGAAGTATCAGCTGAAGGGTTACGGAATCTCAATGGTTGAGTTCATCCAGCAGATTCCCAACGCGATAATCTCATCCATAATCGGAATCATCATAGGGATATTGCCGGGTATAGGCGGATCAACAGCAGGACTCCTCGCATATACGGCGGAAAAATCGCGCTCAAAATACCCTGAGAAATTCGGAACAGGCATAATTGACGGTGTAATAGCTTCCGAGTCCTCGAACAACGCGGTTATAGGTGGCTCACTCGTACCGTTGCTGTGCATGGGCATTCCGGGCAACACAGTAGCGGCGGTGTTTCTTGGCGGATTGCTCGTTCACGGCATAAACCCCGGCCCGTTGATTTTCGACAAGAGCGGCGTTTATGTCTACGGGATATACTTTGCGCTGATTGTGGCAAGTATATTCATGTTGATCTTTGAGCGTGCTGGCCTTCGTATTTTCGCGAAATTGCTCGACATCCCCAAACACATATTGCTCCCAATCATCATGGTTATGTGCTGTGTTGGAGCGTATTCAAGCAACAGCAGAGTGTTTGACGTTCAGTGCGTGTTGTTCTTCGCGATGCTGGGGCTTGCGTTCAAGTGCTTCAAGATTCCATCAACGCCACTCATCATAGGCTTCATACTCGGCTCAATGTTCGAGGAAAATTTGAGGATGGCACTTCAGGCAGCTCATGGAAGCTGGATGATATTCTTGCAGCGTCCTATATCGCTGGGATTCTTGGTTGTGGCTGTGGTGTTCTGCACGTACACTGTGATAAGCAACCTCAGAGCCAAGAAGAAAGCTGAGCTTGAAGGCAAAGAGTTCCACGAACCTGAAGAAGGCGAGCTGTAGAGTTTTAACGCGAAGAAGGAATGACCCTGCGGAGAGATTCGCGGGGTTATATTTTTACATTAGGGAGGCTGTAAATGGCGGTTTGGCTTTTGACGTGGAATCCTGACAGATGGAAATGGGGGAGCTACGAAAAAGACTGTGAACAAGCCTCAAAGGAGCATCCTATACCCCTTACATGGTCATGCCACAGCAAAAAAGTAAAAGCAGGCGATGAGTTTTACCTAATCAAATTGGGGACTCCTCCACGCGGGATTATCGCTCATGGAAAAGTAACCGAAGGCATGTTTGAGGAAGAACACTGGCACGATGAAAAGGAAGTAAAAATCATCGATTATCTGGCAGGAGAATGCGACACCCTGCTGAATTACAAGACACAGGAAATCCTCGATATATCCCTCCTTGATGAAAGATGCCCGCAACAATCTTGGCATCCTCAGTCATCAGGAATACGAATCAGAGATGAGGTACTTCCCACACTTAGAGAGCTTTGGACGCAACTAACAATGAGTTTCCCGGGCAACCCTGAAGAGAGCATATACTTTGAAGATGAAGCAGGCGGTAAAGTTGAGGGAGCAAAGAAATCCGTTTACACCACAAAATATGAACGCGACCCCAAAATCAGGTGTGCTTTCCTGAAGGGTAAACATCTCAGGTGTGAAGTATGCGGGTTCGATTTCGAGAGGGTATACGGCAAGTTAGGTGCGGGATATATTGAGGTTCACCACAAGAGGCCAGTATCAGAAGGCGAGCGCATTACTGATTTGGACAACGACCTTGTAATGCTCTGTTCCAATTGCCACAGAATGATTCACAGGGGCAGAGGCCACATGATTACGGTTGAAGAGCTGAAAGTAATTGTCGGCTCAACCGACGAAAAATCGTAACATACATAAGGGGGAACAATCATGCACCAAATACTCATACGCAACGGGACTGTCATAGATCCCGCAAATAATGTTCATGACGTTCTTGATGTCGCAATTGAGGGCGGGAAAATTTCAGCTGTCGGCAAAAATCTTGACGGTGAAGCGGTGAATGAAATCGACGCATCCGGCTGTATCATCACCCCCGGCCTAATCGACCATCATGCACACGTCTGGCCACTCGCCAAAATCGGAATCCCGGCCGAGTCCGTCTGTTTCTCGTCAGGCGTAACCACAATCGTTGACGCAGGCAGCACAGGCGCAATGACATTCCGCAAGCACAAACCCTTCATTGACACATCGAAGCTCACGGTGAAGGCGTATGTCAACGTATGCTCAACAGGACTCGACTCACTCCCGGCAAAAATGGAGGACGTTGACCCATCTCACTATGACGAGGGCGCAATACGGGAATTATTCCAAGAGGAAGGCGCGAATCTCTTGGGGCTGAAACTGCGTACAAGCGCGGAAATTGTCGGGGACATGGGCTATGAGCCTCTGCGACAAACTGTGAATCTTGCCGACAAGCTCGGACTCTCAGTCATGGTTCACTGCACCACCCCTCCCGGCGAAATGGACGAATTACTATCATACTTGCGAGCCGGGGACGTGATAACCCACATGTACATGAACAAGGGCAGCGCGATAACAGACTCTTACGGCCATGTGAAGAAGTCAGCTCATGAGGCCAGAAAACGCGGTGTGATATTCGAGGCTTCAGATGCGAGGGCGCATTTCGGCTTCAACGTAGCAGAAAAGGCAATAAACGAGGGATTTTTCCCTGACATTCTCGCAACTGACATAACGAAACTCAGCGTGTATCTTCGTCCCACAGCTTTCAGTATGTCGAATCAGCTCGCAAAATATTCAATGCTCGGAATCCCGGAGGATGAATTGTTCCGTCTATGCACGATAAATCCTGCTAGGCACATGAAGATTGATGACATGGCCGGAAGTCTCACAGTTGGGAAGCCTGCTGATGTTGCTGTGTTCAGGAAGGAGGAACATATGACGCAGTTCGGTGATAGGCCATATTCCGACAATGCCACGCAATTACGTTACGGGGAATATATCTACAGGCCATTGATGACCATCAAGAATGGGGAAGTTGTGTTCAGGGATATAGCGTTTTAGGAGGTGTATATATTTTCTGGAATAATTGAGATTGTACAATAGGCATTGGACATTTTCACCATTTGCCCGGATAATTCACTCATCCAATCACACAGGAGGCAACAACACATGTTCAAAGCAATCACGCTCGCAGTAATGGTTATGTGCATGGCAACAGCGGCCTATGCGTTTGAGAATGACACGAGGGTATTCAC
>JAFSKY010000194.1 GCA_017448685.1 Synergistaceae bacterium | reverse complement strand
GATGACCCGCCGAGCTCCGTGAATGTGTCTTCAGGTTCAGCCGATGTTATGCCGAGTACATCTTCAGCAGTCCATACGACTCTTGCAAGCGTCTCACTGTCAAGGGCTGTGATTTCGTGCCTGTGTGATTTTGGTTGCGGAAGGTCTTTGCGAATGATTTTGCCGTTAAGGTTGCGGGGCATTTCAGCGACTCTCATGAATATATCGGGAATCATGTAATCTGCGAGATATTTTGCGGCTTCATCCTTCACCGCGCTGATTTCGTCCGGGACGAGGTCATTTGCTGATTCGTAGTAGCACACGAGGTAATCCGTTCTGCTGACAGTCCGCAGACACACGACAATATTCTTCACATCAACGCGCCCAATTCCTGACACGGCTTTTGACACCTGCGACTCAACTTCACCCGTTTCAATCCTGAATCCCCGCAGCTTTATCATGTTGTCAGTTCGTCCGAGAATGCACAAATTCCCGTCATGCGTAAATTCTGCCCTGTCGCCAGTTCTGTACCATGTTAGGCCGTCAAGGTTAATCCATTTCTCCGCAGTCTGTTCAGGAAGGTGCAAATATTGCCGCGAAACATACTCGCTAGCTATTAGGAGTTCTCCAAGTTCACCGGGCTTTGACGGATTGAGAGCCTCATCAACAAGCATAGCTTTTACCCCCGGTCCGGGTTTGCCGATTGTGATGGGATTTTCGTTGCCATGAATCTTTGACGATGTAACAACGCCGATTTCTGTTGAGCCGTAAATGTTGCGCAGATATACAGACGATGAATAAGCCTTGAAGTTAGGAAGTTTTTCCCCCGCCGCGAAAACATTAACGCCGGAAATGTCGTAATCCTCAGCGAGAACAGCCGCAAGACTTGACGCTATGAATATGTGAGTGATCTTTTTGTCCGTGAGGAAGTTGTAGAGGCACTCAAGGTCATTCCTTGCGTTTTCTTGGGCAAAATACAGCGTTCCTCCCTTAATGAGCGCGCCAAACATGAATGTAACAGTCGCAACAAACGTAAATCGCGAAATGAGTCCCAAGCGTGAATCTGCTGACAGCTCGAAGCCCTCGCCTATGTTCATCCAGTCGACAATGTGAGTCAAAAATTCGTGCCTGTGAAGGACTCCTTTTGGGCGGCCAGTTGTGCCGGAAGTGTAGAGAATCATGGCCGGGGATTTCGGTGTTACGTCTCTGCATGGGGTGAATGATGACTCGCCGTCTGAAATTTCATCGAGGAATATCACATTACCCGCCGTGAAATTCAGAGGTTTCTTCTCCCAAAGGCTACGGCATGTGAGGATAGCTCTTGCGCCTGAGTCTTTCAAGATATATTCGAGCCTATCAACCGGGTAAGCGTCATCCATTGGGACATAGATTCCGCCTGCCTTCCACGCGGACAAAGCCCCGGTGATTACGTCCTTCACATACGGGACATAAACGCCAACAGTATCACCCGCAGTTACGCCGAATCCCTGAAGCCTTTTTGCGACTGAGTTGCTTTTGCCGTCAAGCTCCCCGTAGGAGAGACTGCCGAATGAGTCTTCAGCAGCCTTCCTTGTGGGATTATTCACAGCATATTCTGATATGATTTCGTGAATAAGTTTCATGTTGCTCCTTTACTCGTCAAAGAATGAAAGCCCATCAAGTTTCCTGATGAACTGCCCTATGTATTCTGAGCCTGTTTCCGGCCATGAGAAGCCAAGACGGTATAGCACTTGCTGTGTGAAGCCCGTATTGAGCGACTCATATCCGAGTTCCTGAATGCCGTTGTTGTTGGAGTATGCGACTAACGGAGCAACCGCGCTATTCTTCCTGCTGTCAGACAACGCCGCATCAAGTGCCTGTTTCAGCTCGTCATCTTCAGCCGTCCGAATCTCACAGCCAAGTCCGCGAATCTCCGTGAAAACATCCTGCATTAACGCTCTGTGAGGGTTGAGAGGGATGAAGCATACGCATTCTCTTGGAGTCCTTGCGAGGGTAACAACGGCTTTTGCGAGGCAGTCAATTGGCGAGAACTCAATCTCATTCGCAAGCTCGTTGAAGCTGACCATTCCGAGAACCTTATAGGCTCTAAGCGTATTCATGATATTGTTCGTCCTGAAGTTGACCTGAAATTTTCCGTCCGACAAACGCGGCGCAAGATTTCCGACTCTGAAGACTTTTGCGTTCAGTCCATGCGTCAGAATTTCCTCGTATATGAAGCGTTCTGCCATGAATTTGGAGTGAATGTACTGGTTGAAATCCACAGTTTGACCCGCAAAGAGTACATGCTCATCAAACCTGTAGCCTTCAGGAGGGAGTCCGTTTTTCCGCCCGCCGATAATGCTTCCTGTTGAGATGTGTACGAGCCTTGCGTTATTTGCCTCGCACCATGCGACAAGATTCTTCACCGAGTCAACATTAGCGTGTTCAATCTCGTTGCCCTTGGCGAAATGCTTAACGGAGGCCGCGCAGTTTATCACGGTCATATTTGAGTCTGGCTTGAAGCCTTGCAGTGAATCCGGGGATGTCGCATCGCCTTCAATTACTGTTACGCGTGAGGAAAAATATTCTGCGTGGTCATGGCCGAAGTAATACTCAAGGAGATTCTTCAGACGTTTTTCACCGTTGCTGCCATCTTTTGGGCGGATTAGGCAGAAAACTTTTGCCGCTGTAGATGTCAGTATCTCTTCAAGCACGTGAATCCCAAGATACCCTGTTGCGCCCGCTAAAAGGACATCGCCCAATTCCTGAAGTTTACCGTTCCTGAATGCCTCTATAGTGTTTTGTGCGAGCAAGGCATTTATCGCGGAATAGTCGTAGCCGTCTGCGTCAACCTCTGGAATTTTCCCGGCTGTTGTTGCAATGGTGGCTGTGATTTCCTCTGTTTTGCCCGCAGAACCTGTAGCGAACTCAGCGAGGAGTCTCGGAGTCGTGCATTTGAATACGTCATTGTAGACGATGCTATAGCCCTTTTTGCCCGCGGCGATAACAACCTTCATTGCGATAACTGAGCTTCCGCCAAGCTCGAAGAAGTCATCTTCCGCGCCGACTCTCTCAAGCCCCAGAATTTCGCCGAATATCCCGCAGAAATCCTCCTCAGCTTTTCCGGCAGGAGCAACATATTCACGCCTCTGCAATTCCGGCTTGGGTAGTGCTTTACGGTCGACTTTTTGGTTCACAGTCAACGGCACTTTGTCGATCTGCATTATCACCGCAGGAACCATATACGCAGGCTTCTGGCTCTTGATGTAATCGGCCAATTTCGCAGTGTCAATTGTCTCATCACTCACAACGAATGCCGCAAGATATTTCCCGCCTGATTCGTAATCATATGCCTGAACGGTAGCATCTTTCACGCCGTCAAAATCACGAATCACCGCTTCAATTTCTTTTGTCTCAATCCTGAAGCCGCGAATCTTCACTTGTCCATCCTTGCGCCCAACAAACTCAACATTGCCGTCCTGCCTGTAACGCACAATATCCCCAGTGTGATACATCCTGAACTCGTTGAACGGGCATTGCTCGTAGGCTTCTACGGTTTTGTCCGGGCGGTTAAGGTATCCCCTGCTGACTTGAGGCCCTGAGAGGCAGTATTCACCCGCCGCGCCTGCTGGGAGTCTGTGGCCAGTCTTGTCGAGAATGTAGCCGTGAATAGTCCTGAAAGGTTTTCCGACCGGGATATTCTGTTCCCATTTGTGAATCGGGAAGATACTCACTCCGTAACAGTTTTCCGTAGGGCCATAGCCGTTTGCGATCTGGTAGGTTAAGCCGGAAGGGTCTACAGCTGGGAGTTTTTCCCCGGCGATTATGAGAAGTCGTAATGTCTTGCAGTCCGGGTAATTCTGCATGAACTGAACGCCTACCTGAGTCGTGAGCAATAACGCCGTAATTCCAGCCTCATCGAAATATTTTGCGAGTGAGTCAAGATTCATCCGTATATCCTCGGAGATTATATGCACAGTCCCGCCGTTAATGAGAGTGCAGAAAACATCGGCCATGTTCACATCAAATCCGAATGAGGCATAATCGGCGAATTTGTCATCCTCAATTTAGAAGCCCGCAAGCCCTATACCATGAGCAAGAGCAACAACATTACGGTGTTCAATCTGGCAGCCTTTTGGAGTCCCTGTTGAGCCTGAAGTGTAGAGCATAACGAACAAATCTTCAGGGGATGGACTCGGCGGTATATCGCTGGAGTCGGCCATGTCGTATAACTCGCTGACTGAAAGCACATCACCTTCATATTCATTAACGAGGGAACGCAGAGAGTCATCAGCAATGAGGAGTCTTGCGCCGGAATCCTTGACCATGAAATTCAAGCGTTCTTGCGGGTAACTTGGATCGAGAGGCTCATACGCACATCCAGCTTTGACCACAGCAAGAGGGAGAATGAAGACGTTTTCATTTCGTGGGATGATTATTGAGATGACTTCTTCGGACAATCTTTCTTTGCCCGTAATGGCTTTCATTCTGCTGTAGATTTTCGCCGCTAACTTGTCTGTGAGTTCGTCAAGCTCCCTGTATGTGTATTGCTTCTCCATGAAGACAGCCGCAACTTTATCGGGATTCTTCTTCGCGTTCCTCCTGAAGGCTGATACGGGCGTATCACTCATGTCGTAATTCAGATCCCATTCAGGATTGTAGGAGTCGAGAATTTCCCATTGCCGTGAATCCGTTATGCTTATGTCGGAAATCTTATCGCACGTCAGAAGCCCGCGCACAACATTTTCATAGCACTCTGTCAGGCTCTGCATGATTTCACGGCTGTAAAGTGCTGTGTCATAGCTGATTTTGATTTCGGCTTCGTCCTCAGTCCCTGTGATGAATACGGCGACAGGGATTTTTGCTTTGTTCCCGGAAAATTCTTCCGTAATCAGTTCTCCGTATTTCGTCCTATAGTCGCTGAAGACTCCTATTTGGTAGGCGTATGAGATACTCGGATGGAAGTCGAATTTTGACGCAGCACGGGCAAACGGGTAATTCTCATGAAGAAGAGTGTCGGAGAAATTTTTTGCCGCCCGCCTGATGAAGTCCGCAACGCTTTCGGAGCTGTCAACACTCTCAACAAGAGGCAGCGAATTTACGAACATTCCGAGAGTGTCATGAATCTTCATGTTGCTGCGACCGTTTGAGATCGTCATGATTGAGACAGTATCATTGCAGACGAAACGCGAGAATGTTATGTACCCTGCCGCAAGGTAAATTTCAGCGGGAGTTGCGCCGTTCTTGAGGGCAAAATCTTTCACGGCCTCAATGTCTGTCCTGACGCTAACGGAGTCTTCAGAGTGCGTGAGGTTGTTGCCGTAAATGTCCGGGATAATCTGTGTAGCTTCGTCTGAGAGTGCCATTCTTCCGGCGAAAAACTCATCTGCTCCCTCCGTCATTCTCTCATCGTCGGCGTAATCGTAGTAGCTGTACTCTTCACGCTCTATGTCATGGCCGTCAAGTTTTGCGCACAGCTGGTGAAGGAAAATATCAACAGATGCGCCATCAGTAACAAGATGATGCATATCTATGAGCAGATAAAGCCCGTCCGACTTCACGATCTCGAAGCGTACAAGCGGCCCTTCAGCGAGATTGAACGGACGCACAAAGCCTTCCTTGCAGTATGATGCGTAATCCTGAGCTGACATCTCTTTTTCGGGAATGTCGAGCGTGAAATCAGGAATTGCCTCCTGTATGATTTCGTTCTTGTCGTTGGCGGTGAACCTGCAAAGTATATATGGATGTGCCTCAACGACTCCCCTCACCGCATCACGAAGCTGTGTAGCTGTTATGCCTTCAGGAATCTTCACGGAAAACGGAGTGTTGTAGATGGTTGATGACGGATCAATCTGGCAATCCGCGTAAACACCCTGCTGTTCAAACGTTAGGCCACATGAACGCTTTGATGCCTCCTGAGCTTTTGACGGCTCTAGCTTGTCTGCGTGAGTCTCAGGCGCAAAAACTTTTTGGAGAATCTCATTCTCTATGCTCTGCACGCTTCCTTCAGATACGAGCTTCCTCACCTGCAACTGAACGCCGTATTTCTTGTAGATTTGTGTCGCTAGCCGTATGCTTGAAATTGACGTTAGCCCGAAATTGCCTAGCGTATCTGTTATGCCAAAAGAGTCAGTGCCAGTTATCTCCGCGATTATGGCCTTGATGTCTTTCTCCAGAACGTTCAAAGGTGCTGAGACTGTTGCGGATTCAGTGTGTGTGCTTGTGATTTCGGGCTTTGGAAGGGCTTTGCGGTTGACTTTCTGATTCTGGTTGAGTGGGATTGCGTCAATCTGCATTGTTACGGACGGTATCATATAGGGTGGTTTGTTTTGGCCGATAAACGCATTCAAGGCTTCAACGTCAATTTTCCCATCACTTACGACATATGCAGCAAGATATTTTTCCCCGCCGGAACTGTCAAACGCTTGGACTGTAACATCTTTCACGCCCGCAAATTTCCTGATGACGTTTTCGACCTCTGTCAGCTCAATGCGGAAACCGCGCACTTTCACTTGAGCGTCATTCCTGCCGACAAAATCAATGACCATTTTCCCGCCGTCATAAACATTCCTGACAATATCGCCAGTCCTGTAAATTCTGGTGTAGCCTTCCTCATTCGTGAAGGGATTTGCGATGAAGCTCTCAGAGTTTTTCTCCGGCCTGTTGAGGTAGCCTCGCCCAACCTGATGACCTGCCGCCCAAAGCTCACCAGGCATATACGGAGGAAGCCTGCGCCCATTCTTATCGACAATGTACAGCTTCACGTTGTCGAGAGCCTCGCCGATTGGGACTCGCTTGTACAGTTTCTTCACAGGCGTGTATGTGATTAGCATTGTGGTTTCTGTAGGGCCATAAGCGTTGAAGAAAATGAAGCTCTTGTTATCCGGGAAAACTGGCGCAAGTTTCTCGCCTGCTACATATAAATATCTCAGCGATTGCCCCGTGTAATAGTCAGCAAACTGACGGCCTACTTGAGTTGTGATGAAAGCATGAGTGATTCCCTCATCATCAATATATTTCTGCAACGCCTCGAAATCAAGCCTCATGTCCTCGCCGATTATGTAGACCGTTGCGCCTACAGTGAGAGGAGGATATATCCCCATCATGTGCATGTCGAAACCGTAACTTGCGTATTCAGCAACACGAGAATTTTCCGTGAGGTGATTTGTCTTCTTGTCCCACGCTATGAAGCAGGCAATGTTGGCATGTTCAAGCATTACACCTTTAGGGACTCCCGTTGAGCCGGAAGTGTAAAGCATGATGAAGAGATTTGACGGCTTCGGGGTCTCCGTAAGTTTCTGCGCGGGAGGTAGTGAGGGTATTTCGTCAGTGTAGAGGATTTCACCGCTATAATTCGGTACACAGTCCTTGATGAGATTTCTGTCAGCAATCAATAACTTTGCGGAAGCGTCATTGATCATAAATTCGAGGCGTTCAGGCGGGTATGTTGGGTCTAATGGCTGATAGGCGGCGCAAGCCTTGAGGACTCCCAGCGAGGCCAATACCATATATTCACAGCGCGGAATCAGAACAGAAACGACATCTTCCGAACCTATACCGCGTCCCTTCAAGTATGCCGCAATCCTCTCGGTGATTTCGTCCGTCTCACTGTAGGTGTAATGCTTCCCATTGCACACAACCGCGATATTGTCCGGGAATTTCTCCGCTGACCTCCTGAACTGCGTTACGATGTCTGACTTGTCGTAATCCGCCTCGGTATTGTTGGCATTGTCGAGGAGGGACTCTGCCTCGTGGTCAAGAAAT
>JAFSKY010000193.1 GCA_017448685.1 Synergistaceae bacterium | reverse complement strand
TTCATATGCCTGCTTACGTGTGCATGGCTTCTTCAAGAGGAACGCGGAGAATTTTTCCCTCGCGCTGTCTTCAGGGGGGATAAGCTCTTCCCAAGATTTCATGATGCCGTTGCAAGCTCCAAGACTCCGCCAAGCCTGCGGAATATTTCCTGCCTCAATTCCGGCTCATGTTCAAGCTCCGGGTCATCTTTGAGCGTCAATTCGGCCTCATCACGCGCAAGGTACAATATCTTTTCATCCCTCACGAGATCCGCGACTCTGAACTCATTGACACCGTGCTGGCGAATCCCGCAAACTTCACCCGGACCGCGTTGAATCAAATCCACCTCTGCAAGCTCGAAGCCGTCAGAGATTTGCACCATAGCCGAGACTCTTTCATGGCCTGCCGGGGAAATCTCAGCGTTCTCCAGCAAAACACAAACACTCTCAGCCTCGCCACGACCGACTCGCCCGCGCAACTGGTGAAGCTGTGAAAGCCCGAATCGCCCCGCATCCTGTATCACAATCATGCTTGCGTTAGGGACATCAACGCCTACTTCAACCACCACAGTACAGACTAGAACGTCAATTTTTCCCGATGAAAACTCATGCATTATTCCGGCCTTCTCATCTGGTGATAGCCTTCCATGTATGAATGATATTCTCAGCTCAGGCATTATCCCGCGTAAATTGTCATACGCTTCTTTGACGCTGTGAAGATCACTATCATCGCTCTCCTCAATTAGCGGACATACCCAATAAGCCTGCCTGCCCTCATGAACCTGCTCACGAATCATGTCATACACTCGCGAATATTCCGGCGGAGTCAATGAGATTGTGCGTACTGGCTTGCGTCCTGGAGGAAGCTCGTTGATGGTTGAGACCTCTAAACCTCCGTAAATTGACATAACGAGGGTACGCGGAATCGGTGTTGCTGTCATGGCCAAAACGTGAGGGGCTGTACCTTTTTCGGCGAGCTTTACGCGTTGCATGACTCCGAATCTATGCTGCTCATCCGCAATCACTAACGCAAGGTCATGAAACTTCACATTCTCAGAAAACAACGCATGAGTCCCAACAGCTATATTTATGCTTCCGTCCGCGAGGCCGTCAAGGATTTTCCTGCGTTCTGAGGCTTTGAGGCTGCCTGTAAGGAGGGCGATATTTATTCCGAGTGGCGCAAGGGATTTCGTGAGGGTCATATAGTGCTGTTGCGCAAGTATTTCTGTCGGAGCCATGAACGCCGCTTGAACGCCCGAATCACACGCCGCAATCATGGCGCATTCGGCAACGAGGGTTTTCCCTGAACCTACATCACCCTGCAACAGTCTATTCATGGGCATATCTCCGGCCATGTCTGAGAGTATTTCATGTGTTGCGTTGAGCTGTGCATCTGTCATCGTGAAGGGGAGATTTTCCGTGAAGAGTGTGAATAGTTTTCCGGGCGTGAGGTGTTTGGCGTGATATTTCGAGGCATAAGATTTTCGCCTCATCATGACTCCGGCCTGCAACAAAAATAACTCGTCAAATGACAGTCGATTTCTTGCGCGTATGAATTTCTTTTCGTCGTCGGGATTGTGTACTTGCCTCACAGCCTCGCAAAGACTCATCATCCCATAACGTTGTAGGATTCTTGATGGCAGGAACTCTTGCAGGCATTTTTCCGCGTAATCATTCAATGCTGTATTCACGAATTTCCGCAATATTCGCTGTGTCAAATCTGAGTTGGCTGGGTATATGGGAAGTACAATGCCTATGATTGTGGGGGGCTGATTCACTGCGAGGATCTCAAATTCTGGGTGAGTGAATTGCGGCTCAATGTAGTAGTTGCTGATTTGGCCGTAAACAGCAAGCCTCATCCCTTCCCGGACAAAGCCCGCGATTTTGTCGGTGAACCATCTGACTCGCGCTGTTCCTGTGTCATCAAAGATAACGGCTTCGGTCTGATTTCCGCGTTTGACTATGTCTTGGACGTAAGCGATTGCGCCTTCAGTTTTTCCGGGCTTCAAACCACAGAGGGGCTTGGGGAATCTCCTGTCCTCATAGCGGAATGGCATGAAGTAGAACATATCTTCGAGGGTAAAGACCCCCAATTTTTCGAGAGCCTGCGATTTTTTGCCGCCGACTCCCGGGATGATTGTTGCGGGGGAACTTAAACGAGGCTCAATTATCCCCTGGCGTGTCATTGTTGGATTCTTCCGTGGGGATTTCTCCTTCTGAGGGGATTGGCTCATCATTCGCGCTTGAGTCGATGATGTCATTACGCGTTCCAATGTCTAAATCTTCCTGCGCCCTGTCAATAACTTTTCCGAAATCGAGAAGCAACGTTATTGTCTCTTTCAGGAAATCCTGTTTTTTCGCTTCAAGGTAACGCAATTGCTCTTCATACTCTGAGGCTTCTTTTTCCGCATCTGCAATGATTTTCCCGGCTTCCTCACGCGCTGAGGCTAAAATCTCGTCTGCTTGTCCGTCAATCTCATGCCGTCTTGACTCTAACTCATGCTCAATGTTCGTGAGAGATTTCTCGGCTTTGTCGCGTTTTTCCTGTGATGCCTGCACGATCTCTTCAGCTGAGACTCTTGCACGGGCTATGATGTCTGCTGATTTGCGCTCTGCATCCGCAATAATCTGCTGTGCTTTGAGTGTAGCCTCTTCGATTTTATCCTGAGCCTGTTTTGCCTGCCCCGCAGAACGTTCATGCACTTCAGCTTCAGCGGCGGCTATACGTTCCTGGACTCTTGCCTCTGCACCGTCAGTGATTTTCCGGGCTTCCTCGCGAGCCTCGGCTAGGATTTTCTCAGTTTGAGCCTTGGCGGAGTCTTCCATGTCTTTGGCGGCTTTGCGAGCCTGAATTAACGCGTCCTTTATCGCGTCTGTCATGGCCTCCTGCTTTTTCACGAACGCTTCAAGCTCCTGTATTCTTGCGTCCTTTTCATCAAGCTGCGTAACGTAGGCTTCAAGGTCATCTGCGACCTGATTCAGGAAGTCTTCAACCTCTGGTACTGAATATCCGCCAAAACGCACCTTCTTGAATACTTTGACTTCAACATCTTTTGCTGTGAGAAGCTCATTCATTCGTGCGACTCCTCCTCCGGCCATACTTCAAACATATCAGCTCTCGGCGTAACAAGAAATTGCGCAGGCTCAATGAATTTAAGCTCGCCATTCCTCGCAAAAGCTACTCCGCCCATGAATGTAATGAAGTTTTTGCCTTCTTCATCATATTCGCGCTGGTTAAGCTCGTGAAGGTCAATAAGAATCATTGCGCCATTGTTGAACGCCTCACGGAGTCTGCGTTTGTCATTGTCTGAAGCTACTCCGTTGAAGAGGATTAATTTTCCTGCCGCATTGGTATTTCCTGAAGGGGTATTGCGTGAAGTGTTTTCCCTGCGTGAGGGCTTCCTGCGTTTTTCTTCTATGTAGTCGTCGTTGTCGTCAAAGTCATCTTCATCCGGCTCAAAGCCAAAGAACTTCATGATGTTCAAGACTGAATACGCCTCCCGTAAATCTATGTATTTTTGAATACGATAAATATACCACGAAATTTAGTTTTTTTGCGTATAATCCCTCGGCCCAAAAAGCAATGTCCCTATCCTAACGAGCGTACTCCCTTCAAGAATCGCCGACTCAAAATCTCCACTCATCCCCATAGACACAATCGGGAGCGGCAATCCTGACTTTTTGCGGGCATCTTCTGACAGCCTCCGTAATGACGCAAAAGCCCTCCTGATTTCGGCTTCGTCATCAGTAATCGGCCCAACAGTCATAAAACCGTCAAGCCTCAGATTTTGTTGCGAGATTACAGCGTCAAGAAGGGGCATGAAATTTTCGGGGTCAACGCCTGATTTGCTCTCCTCGCCTGATGTGTTGACCTCAATCAATACGGGAATGACTCTGCCTAACTCATTTGCGATTCTTCCGAGCCTTTCAGCGAGTGCGGGCGTGTCTATGCTGTCGATTGTGTCGAAAACTTCGAGGGCTTTACGTGCTTTGTTGGCCTGAAGATGTCCGATTAAGCGCCAAGGGATTCGGGATTGGCCGTATGATTTGCGTTTTGACTCTGCCTCTTGGACTCTATTTTCCCCGAAAAAATCTATGAACGTGAATTTTTCCGCCGCTTTCATCTCATCAACTGTGCGTGTCTTGCTGACTGCTGCGAAATATATTTTGTCGGAGCGTCCAGATTTCTCACGTGCGCGTTCTATGCGTTCGAGTATTGCTTCTGCGTTCATGGCCGTATGTGTCCTTTCGTGTGTGTGATTTGCGGGATAATTATAGTGCGTGTGAAGTTGGATTGTGATTTTTGGGTGGAAGTAAGCTATGTGATTGCGTGATTTTGGGAATGAGTTGGGTTATGTGCTGTGTGATTTGTGGGATGCTGGGAGGCTTGCGGGTTATGCGCTGTGCATCATGCCTCCCATTTTAGCGCGATTAGACTTACCAGATTCGTCCATGCTTATCCGTAATCATTCCTGCGTTAAGGATTAATTTATCGCCATACCTGACTCCCTTCTCAATGAAGAAATTTCTGTCATCAGCCGGGAAACCTTCAATTTCACGCATAACAGGGCTGTTACCTTGAAGCAAGAATACCTGATTTTTACCGTCCTTCGTTATGACTGCTGTGTCAGGAACCATTATTCCCTTCTGAACGTCAGTAACAACACTCGCAGTAAATCTCCTTGACCGCAACATTTCAGGCGAGAAAAACGGAAGTCGCAAATACACCTTCAGCTTTTGCCCGGAAGATTTCACCGCTACAACTTCTGCTTTACGTTCTTTGCCACCGTCCTCTGTGCGTATTCTGATTGCTGGGTCATTGCGTGATTTCAGGGCGCGTTCAAGTGATGGGGTATTGTCGAGATATGCTATACACCTCAAGACTTGTGGCTGTGGGATCAATTTCCCGATAGGCTCTCCCCTGTGAAGGCGTGTACCATTCTCGATGAGTGAGGCATCATCAAATTCAGGGAATGGCGCGAAATCTGGCCACAATTTTGGGTAAACCCATGCTCCTTCTTTGCCGTCAAGCGCGGGGTAAAAATACGCCGGATATGGTGAGTACACAGCAGTACCATCGAGAGCCGCGAGGATTTCACCCTTTGAGGTCATTCGTGGACGCGGTGAAGGGTATGTGAGTATTCCGTCTTTGGGGGCGTACATGAGATGCTCATCCCACAACAATATACCGTCAAGAGGTTGCTCCTCGCTGTAATCTGTTGGGACTGCCTCGATGATTTGAGGGTGTGAATGCTTGTAATCCTCATACCATGCTGAATATACCCTGTAACCAGCTGTGAATACCACAAGAAACACAATAAGGTAGGTGAGTATCTTGACCCTGTAGATGAAGAGTCTTCTGCTTCTTCTGCTCATGGATTAACACTTCCAGCGTTCAATCTCGGCATAAGCATTATGGCTGTGTATGCTCTCGTAGCTCTCAATATGGGCGCAATACCATGTTATACGGCTGTCATCGTTGAGCCTCTCAGCGAGTCCGCGTATTACGTCCTCAACAAAACGGGGATTCTCGTAGGCATGTTCAGTGATGTATTTCTCATCCTCACGCTTTAGGAGGGTATATAGTGGTGATGACGCTGAATCCTCAATCAGTGCTATAAGTTCCTCAAACCACACAAGAGATCCGCAACGCACCTTGAGCGTAACTAATGCCCGCTGATTATGCGCACCGTATTGTGATATTTCCTTTGAGCATGGGCATAATGTCTGAACGTTCAATGCGAGTCCTATAATCATGTCGAATTTCTCATCCGCTGTGCTGTAATGTGCCTCAAGATTTATGTCGCATTTGCTGAAACTCTCAATGCCTGATACGGGAGCTTTTTTGCGGAAGTAATACGGGAACTCGATATTGACGGAGCTTTCTGGGGCGTTGAGTTTTTCGCAGAGCCTGCGCGTAAACCCTTTCAGGTTATGAGGTGAGACACGTCCGCGATATTCTTCGAGAGCCTCAATGAATCGGCTCATGTGTGTACCGCGATATTCGCTCGGCAACATTACACTCATTGAGATGTTTGCGATTGTGTCTTGAGTCCCGCTGTCATGGCACAAGGCTATTATTGGGCAACTTACGTTCTTGACTCCGACTCGGTCAATCGGAATGTTACGGGGGTCATATTCTTTCTGTACGTCCTTCATCGGGCAAATCTCTTCCATTCTCGTATAATTCGTCGCAACTTAAATCAATTTCATCATTCCAGATTACGCCATATCCGCCAACATCAACGCGAACTTGCTTAAACAGGCCATGAACATAATCGAGCATCTTGAACACGGGTATTTTGTCCATGATGGGCTTCACGTCATAAATTTTGACAGTACCGTCATGAAATTCTGCCTTGAGCATGAAATCAGGAAGGGGGGAAATATTCTTGACCGTGTGAAATTCCATGACATTAAAGCAGAGGGGGCAACTTGTGAAGTTTCTGGGTATTCCACATTTCAGCGAGTTCTGACTGATGAAGCAATGCCCATTCCTTTACGAGTTTTACAGCACGTGGGGGAAGATCCCCTTTTAGCATTTCCAGAGTGTTTATGTCAAATTCTCCCATGTATTCACCGTATAATGCGTGAAAATGCGGGGGATTATGCTCACTGTTCATGAAATACATTTTGATGATTAACCCGTAGAACCTTGCTATTTCTGGCAAATCACATCACACTCCCTCAGAATCACCCGGCTTGATGCTGTTTCCCACACATGAATCTCATGAAGCCGACAATTTTCGCGCCTCACGAGTCCTTCAAGCTCATTCCACGCCCATAAAGCTATATTCTCCGCACTCGGCTGTGGGATTATGTCATTGATATACGAATGGTCGAGACGGGATATTACATGCTCATTCACTATGGCTTTAAGCTCTATGAAGTCGATAATCATTCCTTCTGAGTCAGGCGTTCCCTCAACAACAACACGCAACCTATATGTATGTCCGTGAAGACGCTCGCATTTCCCGTGATAGTTCACTAGGTTATGAGCCGCGTCAAATGTGAAATCTTTGGTGAGTAGCATAATTTACGGCCTCCATCTTTTGTGAAGCCAGAACCAAAGCTCCGGCCTTTTGCGTATGATTTTCTCGTATGCCCTGTTGCATTCAGTTACAGCTAGGCGGATTCTTTCCTCGCGATTCAGACTCTCAGGCGGCATTTCAACGGGCGGGAAAAACTCTGCTTCATGTTCAAACGGTGCTTTGCGGTAAATGCAGGCTGGAATCACAGGTACTCCTGAAAGCAACGCCATAACAGCCGGGCCGGGCATGTTCGTAGCGTCATGACCCATGAAGGGCGCAATCACTTTTCCTGTCCCGGCAACATCATTCAGGACGGCTACATGTTCTCCAGCTTTGAGCATGTGAACGAGCTTCAGCACGGATATATCTTTTGGGGTCATGAGCATTCCGCATTTCTCGCGCATGTCGTGAATGTATTGGGATATGTCTTTGTCGTGAAGATCCTGATAGATTACGTGAAGTTTCCTGCCGTGATTCAATTCCTGCTGTGCTGTCCATGCTCCGAGAAGCTCCCAATTCCCGAAATGCCCAGTGAGGAAGATTGCGCCTTGTCCACGTTGCATTACGCTGTAAAGTATCTCATGGCCGCGTACATTCTTCACCCATTGCTGAGCCTGTGAGGGATTTTTGTTGAGCGCAAGAGCCTCAATGAGAGTCCATGCGAGATTCTCATACACTTTGCGGCGAATTTCGTTGCGCCATTCAGGATTTGAGGCAGGGTATGCAAGCGTCAAATTGTCATCGATTACTTTTGCGCGGGGATGAATCATTTTGAGGAGGCCGGAGAAAATTTTTGCCGTAAATTTCCCCCTTATGCCCGTATCAGCAAGCCCCTCAAAGAATCGTATAGCCCTTACAGCAACCCGGCTCATTGCGCTATGACTTTCCTGTAAAGCGCGATAAGTGAGTCAGTACACCTTTCATGTGAACGCCTTGACTTGAGGAAATGACGCGCCGACATAGCGAGGTGTTTTCCCTTGTCGCCGAGTCCTTGATGAATGATTCGCGGCAAATCGTCATCATCACGAATCAGGAAATAACCATCAGGCCCTAGGATTTCGTCAAGCCATCCAGATTTTTCCGACGCAATCGCGACTCCCCTCATCGTGAGTATTCCTGCCCTCATTGCCTCACGTGGACCGATTCCGCTGGCGATATAGATTCCGCTCAGGGCTTCGGGGCGCAATAACCTCTGTGATATGTCTGCAACCTCGTAATCACCTTCAGGAACTTTACGACCGTCCCGAATGAATACGGCCTTTTTCCCGTCCTCAGTGTATGAGCTTAACGGGTCAAACACTGGGAATATGACAGCCTCGCCGGATTTCGCGCCCTCAGTGAAGAATCTTGACGGCCATCCCGCAAAGCAATCCTTATCCAGCAGAGTATGTACCGTGCGTGAATGCATACGTACAATCCTCCACCACACAGGAGGCAACCCGAACAAATGCCACACTTCACGCTTCGCAAAGACATTCTTCACGCGCTCGAATATAGGCTTATACCCAGAATCTTTTGCGTTTATCACATCGAGGTCAATATTCCTAGAATGACTCCTTAATGCCGCGGCCATGTTCTTTATGACCTGTGCGAGGACTTCATTCACCGATGATGATATATACCATGTGCATGTGTGTGTGTTCATGACAGTTCAGCAAGGTAGAATTTCTTGCGGCCTATGCGGATGAAAATATATTTTCCGGCGATGAGCATTGACGGTTCAATCTCTGCCTTCTCGTCTGAAACCTTAACGCCATTCACCGACACACCGCCCTGACGTATTGCGCGTTTTGCCTCGCCATTTGACTCGCACGCCCCTGAAGCTGACATTACGCCCACAACGCCAGCCGGGAGACTCACTCCTTCAAGCCTGGAATATGGGACTTCCTGCTTCAACATTTCGCATGTCTCAGCACTGACTCCGGCAAAGTCAATTTTCGGGTTGAACAAAATCTCGCTGGCCGTGATTACGCTCCGTGTTGTGTCTTCTCCGTGAACAGTCCGCGTAACCTCATATGCTAGTCTCTTTTGGGCTGTGCGCTTTTCGGGAGCTTGGTTGTGTTCGGCCATGATAGCGGATATTTCCTCAATGGGAATGAACGTGTACAGCTTGAGGAGTTTTTCCGCATCTTTGTCGTCAGTGTTGAACCAGAACTGATAGAACCTGTAAGGGCTGGTTTTCTCCGGGTCAAGCCAAACAGCTCCGGCCTCAGTTTTACCGAATTTCGTTCCCGATGACGTGAGCAATAAAGGCTGTGTTAGGCCAAAAACCTCAGCTCCAGTTGTCCGGCGTATGTAGTCAGAGCCTGCAAGCAAATTCCCCTGCTGGTCATTGCCTCCCATTTGAAGACGGCAATTGTAATGCTCATTGAGATACTTGAAGTCCATTGCCTGAAGTAGGACGTATGAAAATTCGGTGTAGGAGATGCCTTTTTCGGGGTCTTCGAGGCGTGAACGGATATATTCACGGGCTATGAGGTTGTTGACGGAAAAATATTTGCCGACATCATGCAACACTTCAAGGAATGTCATTTTGCCGAGCCAGTCATAATTGTTGAGGAGGAGAGCTGAGTTTTCCCCGCAATCAAAATCGAGGAACTTCACGAGCTGTTTCTTCACGCCCTCAATGTTATGCATGACAGCTTCAAGTGTGATTAGGTTACGTTCTTTGCTTTTGCCGGAAGGGTCGCCGATGAGTCCAGTACCACCGCCAGCGAGGGCAATGGGTCTGTGTCCAAGGCGCTGAAGCCATCCCAGTGCCATCAATGGAATCAAATGACCAACGTGAAGACTGTCTGCTGTGGGGTCAAATCCAACATAGGCCGTAACCATCTCTTCATTCATGACCTGTGCAAGACGTTCTTCGTTCGTACACCATTCGAAATAGCCTCGCTGTTTCAGGGTTTCAAACGCGTTCATATATGTGAATTTCTCCTTGCATGTGAAAGGTATTGAGTTTTGCGCGTATTATATCAGGAAAAATTGCCGTGCCTGTTGTGGCGGTTATGCCGTGAAATGTGGAAGGCTATATGCGTGGAAGCCTCATGAAAATTTTGTGCCTCATGGCCGAGTTGCCTGTGAAAATTACTGTGCTTTATGGCTAGTATATAATATTTCAGAAAATTTCACACTTAATATTGTCAAGGAGAATTTTTGCCCTAATGCGGAAAGTTATTCAAGCTCTCGTTTTTTCGCTGACTCTTGTCATATTGTCATCATCAAATCTGCTGGCTGCCTCAAACCTTTACGACCTATTCTGGAGGCGTTCATGGGCTGAAATGGAGATGCAATTCAAATCCATCAAGAAGAAATCAGCCCGCGATTATTCCCTCATGGCCAACGCATACAGATTCCAAGAGAAATGGCCTGAAGCCGTCTCAATCCTCGAAGCACAATCAAAGAACTTCCCCGCCTCCGTCAAACCTTACGCCGATATGACACTCATACTAGGCTATGAGAACACTCACCAGCACAAACGCGCCTTAACCCTAGCGGACTCACTCTACAAGAACGCCCCCGCAGACCTGAAATATTACGTTGCCTTCGCGCAATACCGCCTCAATGACTCACAGGGCAATCAAGGCGGGAGTCTCACAGCCTTAAACCGTATGCTTCAGAACGCAGCTACAGACGAACGCAAAATCTTCACGCTCTCAAAGCTGGTGCAAATTCCCGGCAACAAGGACATAAATAGCCACGCATTACAGCTGTTAGAGCTTCAAGCAGGGAGCAAGGAAGCCGCGGCAGTCCTCTCACGCCTCAAGAATCCCAACAACAATATACGCGTTGCATTGGGAGTCCACTATCACACAATCGGGGACAATAGAGCCGCATTGAACATACTCACGGGCGCAACTGGACGCAAAGCACAATACTATAGGGCGTGGGCAAATTCCCGCCTCAAGAACAACAATGACGCGTTAAACTTATGGGGAAGCCTCGCTGTTAGTGGCAACTCTTACGCCGCAAGCTCCGTAACCAGAATCGCAAATCTCGCAAAGGATAAAGGTATGCGCGATTCATGTATGAGAGTCCTTGACCGCATAGCACGTGAAAGACGCGGTAATGTTCAGGCGAGGGCGTTACAGTCGTTGATTTCCCTCATAGGCAAGTCAGACACTCAACGCCGCAATAACCTTGAGGCGCAAATACTGAAGTCATTTCCCGGGACAAATTCAGCCTTCAATGTGATGTGGGCTAGGGCATGGCGTAACATTGACGCGGGGAATTACGCTGAGGCCGTGAGGTT
>JAFSKY010000192.1 GCA_017448685.1 Synergistaceae bacterium | reverse complement strand
GACGCGATGCCCCACGCTTCTGGGATGGTCGTATGCAACCAAATAGCCAAGACATCACAGAAGGACACATACATACATGTATTCATCACATGCGCATTAATGCCGTTCTGCTGTGCGATTCTTGCGTGTGTACTCGGTACAATGGGGATAATCTGAGATGAGGCTAGATTACGTTATCAGGAATGGGCGAGTAATTGACCCATCGCAGAATCTCGACTCAGTGCAGGATATTTACATCAAAAATTCCCGTGTTGTGTCATTGCCGGAAAATGAGACTGCTGAATGTGGACATGTGATTGACGCAGAAGGTTGCATAGTAATGCCCGGCTGGATAGATTTCCACACACATTTGTTCAGGGAAGGAAGCAACATCTGCATAGATCCTGACATGATGATAGCGCAAGGGACAACGGCGGCTGTTGATGCAGGTAGCGCGGGCAGTGCAACATATGAGGCGTTCTACAAATCTGTGATTGCGCAATCAGTGATGAGGGTAAAAGCATTCCTGACTCTTTACGCGGGCGGGCAGCTTGACCCGAAATTAATTGAGGACTTCAACCCGGAGCTGTACAACCTCGACAAGATAGAGCGCATTGTTGAGAGACATCCGGATGATTTACTCGGCTTCAAGATAAGAATCTCACGCGGAGTTGTCCCAGATGATAAGGGTATGGACTACTTGAAGGCAGTTGTGGATATTGCCGAAAACGTTGGGGAAAAGGTCGGCCGTCATATTCGGGTATGCGTACACACGACAAACTCACCAATGAGCGCAGGAGAACTTGCAAGCGCGTTAAGGCCGGGGGATATATTCTGCCATTGCTTTCAGGGGGCGGGAAATACGATTGTGCTTGAAGATGGCAGCATAGATTCGGGAATCATTGAGGCTAGGAAGCGCGGAGTGATATTTGATTCTGCGAATGGAAAGGGGAATTTCGGAGCGCGTACAGGTGAAAAGGCATTAGCGGCGGGATTCAAGCCTGACATAATCAGCACGGATTTGACTGTTGACAAGTTCAACATGCCGCCATACTGCAAGAACCTTCCTACGTTGCTGTCAAAGTATATTGCAATGGGAATGAGCCTGAATGATATTGTCAGGTGCGTAACGGAGACTCCTGCGAAAATCATGGGGCTTGATGGCAAAATCGGAACGCTTAAGCCCGGAGCATTCGCGAACGTAACAATCGTGAAGCCCAAGCATGTGAAGATCACGCACAAGGACTTCAGGGAGGACGAAATCACGGGAGATATTCTACTTGTGCCACAGATGACGATGATTGATGGCGAAATTCAATACTGCCAGACGGATTTTTGGTATTGATGCGGAATGCTTGAAGATTGAGCGTGAACAGGGTGTGCGATGGAAAATCGGCATCCTGTTTTTTTTGCGCGTCAAATGTGATAGTTCCTGCGTTCATCCTTGACTGCTGTTGGCTCTGAGTGGCCTGAATATAGCGTTGTGCGTTCTGGCAGGTCTAATATTTTCCGTATGCTTTCATGCAAATCCTGAGTATTACCACATGGGTATTTGTCGCTTCCCGGCCTGCCTCTGAATATCGTATCACCAACGAAGGCGATATCCCTTTCAGCGTCATAGAATGTGATTGAGTCCTCAGTATATCCAGAAGGGAGATTTTGCGCCTGATCTCCATGATTCCGGCCATGTGGTCAAAATGCCCGTGAGTGAGCAATATACCGTTAATCAGCCCTCCATGAGACCACGCAATATTGATGAGCTTTTCACCTTCTGCGCCCGGGTCAAGGATGAAACAGCGTCCGGCTTCCTCATCTGCGTAAAAGTAGCAGTTAGTCCAAAACACGCCCTTGACGGGAACAGCCAGAATGCTCACAGTAAGCACCCTTCAGCCCCACACGACATAGCGCGGACATCAAGCCCCCTGCGCAGAGTTTCAGCCATAGCATCAAGGGATTGCGCCCCAGAAATGTGATATTTTCCCTCAATCACGAAGAACGGCACAGAATGAATCCCCTTTGAGTATGCTTCCTTCTCGTCATTCCTCACGTCAGCTTCATACGCGTTACTCTCAAGCACGGCGCGAATATCCTCCTCGCTGAGTCCTGCGTTAATGCCTTCATGAATCAGCATGTCATGATTTGACAGCTCAAGATTCCTCGTAAAGTAAGCACCATAGAGACTGGCTGAAAGTTTTTCGGCTGTGTTATTGCTGTATTTGTTCTGAGCAAGTTTTGTGATTCTGTGAGCGTCAAGAGTGCTTGCGTATTGCGTTGAAGCGTACCTGAAATCTATTCCGGCCTCGCGTCCCATTTCCGATATTGCCTCGATTCTTGCTGTTGCCTGCGCTAGTGTCATTCCGTATTTCCGTGCAAAACGCTCTGGGGTTGAAGATACAACATAGCTCGGTGCTGTTGGGTCAAGCTCAAAGCTCTTCATGATGAGATGAAGTTTTCCGTCTGTGTGAAGTGAGGCAAAAGCCTTCTTGATGATTTCCGCACCTATGTAGCAGAATGGACAAGCATAATCTGACCAGTATATTACGTTTATTGTGAAGCCTCCTGAAAATATAACGTGTTTTATTTTGCGAGTATTATAGCGCGTGAGGTGTTGCGGGACTAACTGTGAGGGCTGTATGTAGCGAGGCTGGGTTATCGACTGGGACATTCTATTATTTTTTCAGGGATAAGAATGATTTGCTGATGAGTTTCATCACGGACATCTCATTTGAGGGTGCTGAATTGTCTTGTCCGTTGTCTGACATTGGCGGGAGGATTTCGGAGCTATACATGTTGCTGGTAGAACGGTATATGAGATTTGGCCGTGAATTTGTGAGGAGCTTTTACAATCCCTGCAACAAGATATTATCCGCGTATATGGGTGAAAGTGAAGGCAGTTTTGCGGCAGGGACGGTGATGGCCAGAAGCGAGCATGAATTAATGAGCGCAGTTAGTGAAGGGATAATCATCTTGCCTAGAAACATGACGGTACATGATCTTGCGGCGGATATATGCATGATCATAAAGGGATGTGTGTTTGAGTGGTGTCTGAATGATTCTGTTGATGTTAAAGAATTGTCCGGGCGGGTAATGAGGTCTTATCTTTGCGGGTACATAAAAAATTTTCCTCCTGAGCTTTAGTGTTGGGGAGGAATTTTTGTTTCAGTGCTTGTGCTTATATATGGCGTTTGTGTGTGTCAGTTCCTTGCGAGATTGTTTGCTTTGATGAAGGCCATGAACGCGGATATTATTTTCTCTGTGCGTTCTGAAATGTCTTGCTCTGTGAAGTCATTTTGAGTCCTCGCCAGTTCTTGAAGCTCATGTATATTTGTGGCTGGCTTTTTGGGCATGAGTCCGAGGTAATATTTTGCTTTGTCTTTGAATCTGTAATCAGAGGCGCGTATATTGATTTTCTTTTCGAGGAGTGATTTATTTCCGAGTGCCTCAATATTTGCTGGTATAGGTGTTCTGTTTCTTGCGTAAATATGCTCAATCTCAAGCACTGTTTCAATCGGCAACAGCTCTTGCCCTTCGTCATTGAAAGCGTACCACGCCAGCATAGAGCGTGTAATCGGCCTGTTGTTTGTGAAGCCGTAACCCCTCAGAGTGTTTTGCAGTTCCTCCAAGCTGAACACGTAATCACTTAATGCAGACTCTTTTCCATGCACAATGCTGAACATTTCAGCAAAAAGAGGTGTACGCAACAGGTTAACGCCCGGCCGTAGAATCGTGAACGCCCAGATGAAAGCGGTGATTCTGTTGAGGAATGTATAGAATCTCTCATCATCGAGGAGACCTTCTGAGTCTCTATTATGGAGGAAGTAAACTGATGTGATGTAAGTCCACATTCTGTTAGGGGCATAATTGAGGACGAATAACCTGCGTAAGACTCTATCAGAGAATTTTGTCCCGTCCTGATTGGCAATGTCATTCCAGAACTCAGCGAGGGTAATAAGATTGCTGAATGTGCGCTCATGATATTTTCTGAGGAGGCTGTAATTGTCAGACTCATAGAATTTCCGTAACCCCTCAAGCGTTGAGATTTTGATTCCTCTCTTGGCTCTCGCGAAATACATATAGCGCGTGAAAATCTCATCCATGGGATTATCGCTGTCAAACCTGAAAATTTTTCCGCAGACATTCTCAAGTTGCTTCCATTCTTCTATGAATTCGTCCTTTTTTCCGTCACCTGAAAACGCTCTGTACAATTGAGCTTTGAATATGTCGGAATCGGAAAGGGGTTTGCCTCTGTCATTGAGCGTGGAGAAAATGCGTAATGCTGCGTCTTGGGTGCTTGCGTGAATCGGGAGGAGTATGCAATTTCTGAGGATTCTTACAGGCAGATGCGAGAAGTAATCCGGCGTTCTGACTTTGAAGTCATTAATTTTTTCCTGAAAGAATCTGTAATTTTCCGCGTATCTACTTTTGAGTTTGTCCGATGCGTCTCCTTCAAGAAGTATGCTGACGAACTCGCCTTTATCATTGTCCGTAGCTGTTTCGGATTCGATTTTGAGTGCTGATTTATCGGGTTCTCCAAATTCATCTGTTTTCCATAAACATTGTTCGAGCCAGTTTTTCACTGTGATGGATTTTGAGTCCTGCATGTCATTTCCGTAAGCGCGGTAGAACGCTCGCAGGAGAAGCATTAATGTGGTTAATCTCTGCTGGCCATCAATGACTTCAAGTTTTCCGTCAGAATTTGTGAATAGGACGATCGGCCCGAGAAAATATACGTCATTCTCATTAAACTTGCTGTAATCGTTATCAGGCAGAGCAAACGAGTGAATATCATTCCAGAGTGTTGCGCATTCATTTTCCTCCCAAGCGTAAGGCCGCTGATAATCTGGGATGAGGAAATACGAGCTTTTATCCGACAGCAGAGCGAGAATTGTTTTCTGCTCGATAGAGAGGCTTATTGACATGCTAGGGATCTCCTATGACTAAATGAATTTGGGATAAATGGATTATATCATGTCAAGTAAATTAGAATGGATTTTTTTCATCGGCTTGCTTTGATTATGGTGATATTTATGTAGTTGATGTAAGAGATTGTGTTATGTTGATGGCAAAATTTTCTCTGTTGTTGCATGAGAATATTTAGGCTTGTGGCTGTTTTGCCTGAAATGCACTATGAGTTTGTTTCAGAGTACGTAAATGATTTTTCGGCTTCTAATGGTCAGGCTGTGAGACTTTATATTAATGCAAAGCTCCCTAAATCAAGAAATCAAATGGCAAATTCTCGGTGTGAATGACATAGGCTAACTTCTATATATAGTTGTATTCATGATGAACTGTGTCTGATTTGGAATACGCCCCACGAGGGCATATAAATTTCTAGCCAAAATCCTGACGCGGATGGCATAAGGTGAACTTTATGCATACTGATATAACAATGCCCCTCTAACATAAATACCTGTGAACGCATACAAAAAAGAGGAAGCCCAACACGTGAACTTCCTCTTATGAAATCTAAACTGGCAGCGG
>JAFSKY010000191.1 GCA_017448685.1 Synergistaceae bacterium | reverse complement strand
GGAGTTCAAAGCGTTATGGGTGGCGCATAAGTACGAGATAAGCTACAACTTAAACGGAGCTACAGCAGAAGGCAACCCCTCATCCTACACGATAGAGACACCAGCGTTCACCCTCAACAGTCCCACCAAAACTGGCTACACCTTCACAGGCTGGGTAGGTACAAGCCTCGACTCACCTGCTACAGCCGTAACAATCCCGCAAGGCTCATCAGGCAACCGCTCCTACACAGCCCGCTTCACCCCCATAACCTACTCAATAGCCTACGACCTTGACGGAGGAACGCTCCCACATGGAAGCCCTGAAAGCTACGACATTGAGTCACAGACATTCACGCTCAACATTCCCACAAAGCGAGGATTCGTTTTCATAGGCTGGACAGGCTCAGGCTTGGACGAACCAGAAATCACAATAACCATTCCACAAGGCTCAACAGGTAACCGCTCCTACACCGCCCATTACGCAGAGGCGCAAGAGGATTATCCCCCGGAAATCACAGCTGACTCGTTCACCCTCAACGCCCATAAAGGACAGCCCGCAACCCTCCTCATTTCAGCCTCATCTCGTGAAATACCAAATTGGACTCTATCAGGCGATCTCCCTGAAGGACTCACCTTCACAGCCTCAGATTACAGCGCGGAAATCTCTGGCATTCCCGGAGCAGGGACTTCAGGACGTTACGCCCTCAACATTACAGCCTCAAACAGTGCAGGAGCATCAAGCGCAGACATTCTCATACTCATAGCAGGATATTCAGCGTTGAGCCTTGACACACATACCACACATACAGCCTTCAGGGATAATTCCGGGAATCTCATACTCTCAGCGGATATTGCCATCATTGCAGACTCATATGACCTCACAGTCGAACACGGAACGCTCATCACCATAATCGCGAGCGTTGACACAGCACTTGAGCTTTACGACTCCGATTATGACACGTACATATACTCATTAGACATGGCCGGACTCCCTCATTGGCTCAATGTCTCAGGCGATGTTGCAAGCCATGACGTTATAACATTGGGCGTGTCATATCATCATCACGAGTTCACGCTAACAGGCATTCCCGAATCATCACATGACATTGCCGACATCACATTAACCGCAATCGTGAATGTGTCAGGGGATATTCCTGTTCTTGTCGCGCAATCAAGCAGGGACATTCATATTTGCGTGAGGACGGGAAGCGACTCACAGCCAGAAATACCCGGTACAAGCGATGACATTACACCAGAGATTCCCGACACAAGTGATGACGTTACACCAGAAATCCCCGGTGAAAGCAGCGACATAACGCTTCAATCACTCACCATAACCATAGCGGGCGACAACTCAATCACCGTTGAGGCAGGAGAGTCCGCAAGCATAACCATCACAACCATAATCACAGGGACATTCACGGATGGAACAGCAAAGACTCTCGCGCCAAATGATTACGTCCTAACGTGGCAGGCGGAGAATCTTCCGGGCGGTATGTCATTCATTGGGGGGACTCTAAGCGTAACAGAATCAGCCGAGCCGGGAACATATCATTTGCCCATCATCGTAAGAGCCTCGTCAAATGGAATCACAGCAACAGCAAAATCCTCACTCACAGCGAACGTGAAGAACATAAAGCCCGCACTCCATGTCAGCGAATCACAAATCACAGCCCACAAAGGCCACCCATTTACCGCAACAATAACAGCCGTTGAAGGCACAAATATTGAGTGGTCATGCTCAGGACTCACGGAATGGATGAGCTTCACGCATTCAGGAGACTCGGCGAAAATCTCAGGGACTCCACTCGCGGCCATGTCAGGAACTTATAGCGCGGTCATAACGGCCTCGAATGACGCAGGAGTCTCAAGCCTCACCATAAACATCACGGTAAAAGGTTGGGCGAATGACAGCATTAACGCGGAAAAATCTGGGGTATTCAGGGACATATCCGGCAATCTTATTCTCTCGGCTGACGTTGACATAATCACAAGCACTGACAGCTTCACGGCTATATGTTGCGAATCATTCAATATCCCCGTAATCGTTGAGGCTCATATCATCCTCAATGACAGCGATTATGACACGTACATATATTCGATTGATGTTGCGGGGCTTCCTGAATGGCTGAATGTGTCAGGCGATATTTCATTCACAGGCGTAATTGATGAGGGCGAATCGACTTGCAACCATGAGTTTATGCTTTACGGAATGCCATCATTACCCGGCGAATATCATGCAACAATCACGGCTCATGTGAAAATTTCTGGCGATGTTCCAGAGCTTGAAGCCTCAGCTGACAGGGATATGGCTATTTCCGTGCAGGCAAAAGCCCCCGTGTTACGCTCGCTTGATGTGTCAATCACAGGCGGGGAATCTCTGACTCTCAAAGCTGGCGAATCAGGGAGCGTTTTCCTCACAGCGTCAGTGAACGGGATATTCTCAGACGGCACAACAAGACTCTTCACGCCCGATGAATATTCCCTCACGTGGCAAGCGTCATATTTGCCCGGCGGAATCTCATTCTCCGATGGCGTATTGACTGCGAGCAATGATACACAGCCGGGTGATTACACCATAACGATTGAGGCAGAAGCATACAGCGTTGGCATAACGGGTTCAGCCTCGAAGGTTATAGCCGTGAACGTCAGCAACGTTCCTCCCATCCTCAACGCCTCCTCAAATGAACTCACACTCACAGTAGGAAGCTCAATATCCCCAATCATCATAACCGCGCTCGAAGGGACTAATATCACATGGACGCATGAAGGCTCATTGCCCGAAGGACTCTCACTCACTCATGACAGCCACGCAATGACCATATACGGCACTGTGTCAGGAAATGCCGAGACGGGGCAATACATCTTCACCGCAAAAGCCGCGAATGACTCAGGCCATGACGAAGCGACAATAACATTCAATGTTATGCGCCAGTCCGTGATCACAGCCGGGAATGTTGAGCTTTCACTGTCAGATTTTGCTGCCATGACGGAGAATGAGCTTGCCGGGATTCTTGGAGGCTCTGAGACTGTAACTGTTGAGGGATTTGCGGAGGATATTGGCGAGGCCATAGCGAAGATTGACAGGTCAACGAACGTGAAGCACGTTAATTTGTCTCGGGCTGAAGGCGTGAATGAGATTGAGCTTGATTCCCTCTCATCAATCGAAATCATAAACTTATCCGGCAATAAGTCAGCGACTCGAATAACAATCACAAGTAGCAACTCACTCATAACAATAGACCTCAGCGGAAGTAATCTCGTGAATGTGAATCTTCAGGGTTGTCCGAATCTTGAAAGCGTGAACGTATTGAACTGTGAGCATCTTGAAACGCTCAATGCTTCTTCATGCGGGCTTGAGGAGGTTGAAATAGGCGGGTGCGAGAATCTCCGGGAAATAGATATACGCTTCAACAGGTTGCGGAGGTTTGACGCTTCCGAACTGGGAAATCTCATGAGCCTTTATGACGAAGGACAGAGCGTTAATGTTGATGAGATTGGCGCAAGAATGAACATGCTAGCATTCATCGAAGGGACTATGTCCGCGTCAGGAATCATTGAGGCTTCTGGCGCGGAGAACGTCAAGAATCTGAAGGCGTATGACATTTTCGGCAATGAGATTCATTCCAGCTATGATCCTGCTACAGGCGAGGCAGTGTTTGACTCAGCTCCTGCGGTCGTAACGTATGACTATGCTACGGGATTCGGGAATGATGTTATGGATGTTACGATTTCGGCCATTGAACGCGGGAATGAAAGCGTAAGTGTGCAGTCAGAATCAAGCGGCGGCGGTGGAGGCTGTATGAATGTGAATATGATTGCGTGTGTTGTTGTTGTGATTGCGTTGTTGTTCGTGAAGGGAGGATGCAAGAATTGAGGAAGGGTATATGCGTTCTTGCTTTTGCTGTTATGGCTGTAATGTCATGGCCGGGGGCTTCATGGTCTTCATCGTGGTATGTCATCAAAGATACTGGCAACGAAGGCATAAAGTATTACAGGGACAGAAGCGGCGGGTATTCCCAAGATAAATGGGGCAGTGCTGAAACTAGTAGTACTTTGTCCAACCTGATTAACGGTAGTTCAGATGGAGACAATGTATATGTTCAGCGCGGAGTTTACCTGCTTGACCAGTCAATAACAATTGCGAGGGCAATAAAACTTTACGGAGGTTTTTCCGGCACTGAGGCTTCATCGCGAGATCGTGATATTTCTGCAAATCCTTCTGTGTTGAGTGGCCAGAACACAAAACGCGTTTTCTTCGTCAATGGTGGTAACGCTCTCATTGATGGCTTCACCATAAAGGACGGTAAAGCAATGAAGAATGGCGCAATAGATATTGGGAGCGGAATTTACGTCAAAAGCGGGAATCCTGAAATCACAAATTGTACGATTTACGGCAATAACGCGAGCAATGGTGGAGGCATTTACGTTTCTGAGGGCGACACAATAATCAGAGACAGCATAATTACAGGTAACGAAGCCACAAGCGGAGGAGGAATATACATTTACGGCGGAAGCCTCACTGCAATAAATTGCGCTGTAAATGGCAACTCCTCAACGCAAAACGGTGGAGGCATACTCGTTAATTCCAATGCCATCATGACAGTTACAAGCACAACAATAGCAGGCAACTCCGCAACAAATTATGGTGGAGGCATATATTCAGGTGGCGGAAATATTGAGCTAACGAGTTGCACCATTACGAGCAACACGACCAAGCGCGGAGGAGGCATTTACGTAAATGCGGGCAATACCTCAATAGCTAGTAGTACCATCATCAGTAACACAGCTTCAGATAGTGGCCACGAAATTTACAGTAAAGGAACAATAAACCTTTCAGCCTCCATAATATTCAACTCTGAAGCAACGAACTCCATCTACAACAGTGGTAACGCAAGCGCAATCCTCACAGCTTGTGCGCTTCCTGAAGGCTTATCCCTCATATCAGCAACGGGCAATATATCCCTCCCGGCCTCATGGAATCCTGTCATGCTTGAGGCAACCTCATACGGAGTAACTCACACCACATACAGACCCGAAAGCAGTTCAGAGCTTTCACTTCTCCGGGCAGATGAATCATCATATAGCCTTCTCCCTGAAACAGACCAGCTCGGCAACACACGCACAAAGCATACACTCGGCGCAATCGACTCATTATGGGACGGCAATGGCTCAGAGGGGACTCCCTATATCATCTCAACGCCTGAAGGTCTGAATCTCCTTGCCTCACTCGTGAATGCTGTCAGGGATTACGACGGGGAATATTTCTGCCTGAGCTGTGATATTGAGTACACTACAGAGAATTACGCGGCAATAGGCGGTGAGTCGCATGAGTTCAACGGAATATTTGACGGGCGCGGACATGCCGTTAAAGGGATAAATCTCGGCGCGGGAAATGAAGATTATTGCGGGATATTCGGCCATGTTGGCGAATCTGGAATCGTGAAGGATATTGCCTTGAGGAATGTTCACATTGCGGGGAAGAATCACGCCGGGTGCATCGCAGGACTCAATGAAGGCACAATAACACGGTGCAGAGTCTATGATGACGTTGCAATAATCGCGGAAGAGAATGCTTCCTCGAATCATGGCGGGATTGCTGGAACGAACACGGGCAAAATAGAGTCGTGCGTATGTGGGGCGGAACTTACAGCGCAGGAAGGTTTAACGGGCTGTGAAAATTTCGGAGGCATTGCAGGCAATAACACAGGGACGATAACAGGATGCCTTTATCTTGGAGGCACTACGGAATAAAACATTACTGGAGGAGTTTGCGATATGATACCGACAAGAGAGCAGATGAGGGAGATATTTCTTGATACGCTAGAATTTTTTGACGAGGACGCTACATTGCGTGAAGCTGTTGCAACCTCATCAGACCACACCAAGGTTTACCCGGCTGATTTTGCGATTGAGACTGACTCGCATAAGGCCGGAAAAATCCGCGTAACCTCCGGCAGGACATTTCAGACAGCATTGAAACTTCATGACGAGTTTCCAGACGCAAAAATAGCTGTGCTGAATTTCGCGGCCTCACAACATCCCGGCGGAGGAGTACTCGGTGGAAGCCGTGCGCAAGAAGAGAGCCTGTGCAGGTCATCAACCCTTTACCCCTCGCTGAAATCTGATGTGGCTCGTGAAGGCTTCTACAGCTATCACCATGACAAAGGATGCGGATGGCTCGCAAGCGACACATGCATATATTCATCCGATGTCATAATCTGCCGTGATGATGATGATTACATTCCCGCAAGATTGAAGCCTGAAGAGTTCGTGAAAGTTGACGTGATAACATGCGCAGCTCCTCATATTTTCCATAACATAAACATTGCTGACGATGAGCTTTTCGCGATACATCTCTCACGGGCGAAAAATATCATTCGTGTTTGCGTGTATAACGGGGCTGATATTCTCATCGCTGGGGCTTTTGGGTGCGGTGCATTCCATAATCCAGCCGAGATTGTTGCAGGAGCTTGGCGTGAGGCATTGAAGGATTACGCCATGAAATTTGACCTCGTTGTGTTTGCCGTGAAATCGCACGAGGAGTCCCCGAATAACTTTGATGTGTTCAGGAATATTTTTGCTGACATGATGGAAGATTAAGTCGGTGAAAACAACTGTGCTTGAAATATTTGCTTGCTAATGCTACAACTTTCGCAGGAGGGCTAACCATGAGCGTGAAGAAATTGCTGGCTATGTTCTGTGTTGCGTTAATGTTTTTCGAGCTTGCATACCCTAATCAAGCCTCTTGCATGTATGGACTTTTTTCGCAGGAAAAGATATTGCTGAATACCAGCAAAGAAATGCTTAAGGTAAGGAAGAATGTCCTAGAACAGGCGATCCAATCCGCTGATAAAGCCGGAGACATGGAGCTTACTGAACGTTTGCGCAAGGAGCTTCAAGAGATACACAAAGAGCTTCAAGAGGTACAAAAGAAAATTGAACGCCTCGAAGAATCACAAAAAGAAGAAATACGAGAACAGAATCCGAAAATAAAATACGAGGGTCTCGGCTAATAATCTTCAGAAATAAATTACAGGAGGAATCACAATGGGAGTAATGAAACACTACAGGGACTTATTGCCAGTAACCGACAAAACCCCAGAAGTAAACCTTGAGGAAGGCAACACACCACTGATATACCTTCCCCGCGTAAGCACAAGGCTCGGAATAAAGCTCTACGGAAAATTCGAGGGCTGCAACCCTTCCGGCTCATTCAAGGATAGGGGAATGTTCCTCGCCGTAGCTAAAGCCCTTGAGGACGGAAAACGCGCAGTCATTTGCGCCTCAACAGGCAACACCTCAGCCAGTGCCGCCGCATATGCCGCCTCACAGGGGATTCCGTGCTTCGTGTTATTGCCTGCCGGGAAAGTTGCTCTCGGAAAATTAGCTCAGGCTCTAATGTATGGGGCAAAAGTTATCGCCGTGAAAGGTAACTTTGACCGGGCGTTAGAGTTGGCTCGTGAGGGTGCAGAGAAAACTGGGTGTGCAATGGTCAACAGCGTAAACCCTTATAGGCTCATCGGACAACGTTCAGGGGCGTGGGAAATCTGCGACGTTCTCGGACATGCTCCAGACTGGCACGCAATCCCCGTAGGCAACGCGGGCAACATTTCAGCATATTGGGCAGGCTACAATGAGTATCACAAGCTCGGCAAAATCTCAGCCCTTCCACGCATGATGGGCTTTCAGGCAGAAGGAGCAGCACCGCTCGTCTACAACAGGCCATGCCCTAACCCTGAAACTGTCGCAACGGCAATACGCATAGGGAATCCCGTAAGCGCACATTTAGCCCGTGCAGCTGTGAGTGAATCGGGCGGGGAGTTCAACGCTGTAACGGATGAGCAGATTCTTGAGGCGCAAAGGATTCTAGCGGCTGAAGGTGGAGTTTTCGCAGAGCCAGCATCATGCGCACCACTTGCGGGACTCTTGAAGCTCAAGCGTGAAGGAAGACTCCCAGAAGGAATCACAGTAACGATGATTCTCACAGGGAACGGCCTCAAAGATCCTGATACAGCTATGAGCCAGGTAGGAAGGCCGATTGAAATCAATGACACTCTTGAAGACCTTATGCGGGTGCTTGAGGGATGATAAGGCTTAAAGTTCCCGCCACAACCGCGAACCTTGGTTCAGGCTTCGACACTCTCGGAATGGCATTGAGCCTGTACAACATCTTCACGGTGAAAGAAATCCTTCCTGAAGGCGAGTACACCAGCGAAATTTGGGGCGAAGGTGCTGACATCCTCAAAGAGCCGCGAAAAAACATGCTCGTAACCAGCTACATTAAAGCGTGTGATGAATGGGGCATAACCCCCAAGGGATTCGCGTTTGAGAGTTGCAATGCTGTACCCTTGAATCGCGGACTCGGAAGCTCATCAACGGCTGTAGTTGCGGGCGTAATGATTGCGGATATTCTCTCAGGCAGGACACATGATGAGGCTGAATTGTTGCGCGTCATGACGAAAATCGAAGGCCACCCGGATAACGTTGTGCCTTGCTGCATTGGCGGAATGACTGTTTCATGTTGGGATGGTGAGTCGCTGAGGTATGTGAGGTTGCCTGCATTGCCTGATGATTTGAACGTTATAGCTGCTGTGCCAGATTTCGAGGTTCACACGGAGGACGCAAGAAGGATTCTCCCTGAGAGCGTTCCATTCCGTGATGCTGTGTTCAACGTGAGTCATGCCAGCATACTTTGCGCAGCTTGGGCTATGGGGCGTTGGGACTTGTTGCGAGTCGGGATGGAGGATAGGCTTCATCAGATTCACAGGGCAAAACTTTTTCCCGGTAGCACTGGCGAAAAATTTCTCAGCGAAATAGCGAATCACCCTGACTGTGTAGCCACCGCAATATCAGGTTCAGGCCCGACAATGATAGCTATAGTACATGGCAAGGCGGGAAAATTGTCCGATGCTATGTGCAGGATATTCACGGAGGGAGGAGCGGCCTCACATTTCTTTGTGCTTAACTGCTCACCTTCAGGCACTGTAGCGGAATAACGTAATCACACGCAAAACATAAACCCCCTGCAACCTTACAGGGGGCTTTCTTATATCTCGATTCAGAAAGGCAGGTATGAAGCTCCATGAGGCTTAACGCTTTTTTGTCGTCATGCGGTGTATCATCTCGCCGCAAGTCTGAGGCAATAATCTTAAGTGGAAGGGTGCATGTGAATGGCAAAATTGTACTTGCGCCCTTTTTTGATGTTGACCCAGAGAATGATACTGTAACTCTTGACCGCAAACCCCTTACGCTTTCACCACATGTTTATTACGTCATCAACAAGCCCGTCGGGTATGTATGCGCCGCAAGCGATAAGTATGATCCCGTTGTCGTGGATATTATCTCCGGCCATGAAGGAAGGCTTTACCCTGTAGGAAGGCTTGACCGTGAATCGGAAGGACTGTTGATTCTCACGAATGACGGAAATTTTACGCAGAGTATTCTTCATCCCTCAAAGGAAATCCCCAAAGAATATGAAGCTCTACTCAACATTCCCATTAACGCGAAGCAGCTTGCGAGGTGGCGCAAAGGATTCGAGATTGCAGAGGGACATCACGTTACGCCGATAAGTATTAGTGTGATTGACCGCGAGCCAGCAAATCAATGGATAAGCGTTGTAATCGTTGAGGGGCTGAAGCGTGAGATAAGGCTTATGGCTAATGAGGCGGGCTTCAAAGTGGAGAGGCTAATACGGCGGAAAATAGGCGGGATGAGGCTTGAGAGTCTGAAATGCGGGGAATATGTTAGTTTGTCATTTTCTGAACTGTACACTAAAATATTTAATGGCGGTATAGTTTAATTTTTCCTGAAAAGGGGGTTAAGTCCGTGAGCGAGATTGACGCGAAATCCAGAGAATTAATCAAGTCCCGAATAATAAACAACATGCAGAACATAAAATCCTTTCCTCAGTTTGTGCTTGAGACAATGAGAAAACTCAATGACCCCGAAAGTAACGCGGCAGATGTCGCCCGGAGTCTCTCACGCGATGAAGGACTCGTTTTGCGCGTTCTCAAGCTGGCGAACTCGGCGGCATATGGAGTTTCCCGCAGCATATCGAACATTTCAGAGGCAATTGCGCTTCTCGGCTATAAGAGCGTCAGCAACATCATACTTGCGGCAACAGTATATTCCGCTATGGACAAAGGCTTGACCGGGTACGCGCTTGACCGCGGCGAACTGTGGCGGCATTCACTCATGGTTGCGTACACAGCTAGACACCTTGCCGGGATTACGGGCAAAGTTGGCACTGAAGACGCTTACGTTGGCGGATTATTGCACGACATCGGAAAAGTTATCCTGAATGACTATGTGAGATTCGGTTACGGAATAATCGTGAAAATGGTTGAGGAAAAGCATATGCCGTTCACTGAAGCTGAATGGAAAGTGTTGGGCTTTGACCACGCCGAAATAGGAGAGCTTCTTGTGGGGAAATGGGACATGCCAGAATCATACAGGATAGCTATAGCCTACCACCACAAGCCCAATGACCTCCCAGAGGACAAGATTCAGCATCAGCCGCTTCTTGATGTCGTTACTGTCGCCAACACAATATGCCTAATGCTTGGAATCGGACTCGGTGCTGATGGATTGCAGGCGTATGTGTTCCCTGAGCCTATAGAGCGTCTTGGCATAACGAATTTCGACAGCCTTTTGTCTGAGATGATAGATTTTGCCGGAAGCATCGCCGGGGATATGGGCGATATGGCGGGGCTTTAGAGTGTCATACGTTGTAACAATTGACGGCCCTGCTGGGGCTGGAAAAAGCACCGTCGCCAAAGAAACCGCAAAACGCCTCGGCATAAAGTACCTTGACACGGGAGCAATATACCGTGCAATAGCTCTAATCCTCCATGAGTCAGAGATTCAGCCCATTGATGACGGAATCATGCGTGAGGCTCTTGCAAAAATCAGCATAGAGTTGCGCGGTAAAGCTGTCCTCGTGAACGGATTTGATGTTGCTGGTGAGATTCGTACTCCTGAAGTTGACGAATTATCCTCGATATATTCGGCTGTACCTTCCGTGCGAAAAGCCCTCTTAGGACTCCAAAAAGAACAGGAGAAACACGGCTCAATTGTCGCTGAGGGACGTGATGTAGGGAGCGTTGTTTTTCCCGGTGCTGAGGTCAAGTTTTTCCTCACGGCTAGTCCAGAAGCCAGAGCTGAACGAAGGTACAAGGAACGCATCGCAAAAGGTAAGCCCGCCGATTATGACGAAATATTAGCGGCCATAATTGAGCGCGACAAGAACGACTCAACCCGCCAAACCGCCCCGCTCATCATTCCTGAAGGGGCAATATATCTCGACACATCAGACATGACAGAAGAACAAGCCGTGCAATTCATCACCGAAAAAGTGAAAGAAGTCTTATCCCATGAAACAGACTAAAATATTTTACGCTATAGTCAGAAATTTCTTCAAAATACTCCTCATGATATACAATCGTTGCTCATCAAAGCTACTGTGCAAGCTCAATCCCGATGAAAAATACATAGTGGCCTGCAATCACGCAAGCAATTTAGACCCGCTCATAGTGGGATGCTTTTTCCCTCGCCGACTGAGATATTTGGCCAAAGAGGAATTATTCGAGGGCTGGTTTTTGGGAACTTGCATACGGGCGTTAGGGGCTGTACCTGTTTCACGCCAAAGCAACAACTCAGCCGCCGGAGCCCTCAAAGGATTCATGAAGCTCTATCAGGAAGGGAACGATGTACTCATATTCCCGGAAGGTGGAAGGACTCTTGACGGTAAACTTCAACCGTTAGAAGCCGGAGTCGCCCTCATAGCTGCCCACGAACATGCACCGATTCTGCCTGCGTTCATTCACGGCTCATTTAAGGCCATGCCCCCGGGATCAGCGTTCGTAAAGCCCACAAAACTACGCGTAACTTTCGGTGAACCTTTGAGATTCAGCGATGAGGTTTACAGGAGCAAAGAAGGAAGAAAAATCATCATGGACAGCCTGAACGAGGCCATGAGGAAATTAGAGGCGGGAGAACGTTAAATGTTTCTGAGCATGACGGGTTTCGGCAGTATGTCTCATGAATTTTCATGGGGCAAAGTTTTATTTGAGATAACATCGGTCAACCACAAATATCAGGATTTCACCGTGAGATTTCCCCGCGAATTATCCTCGCTCGAAAATAGGATGATTGCCCTTATGCGCAATTCAATAGGGCGCGGAAAAGTCAGACTCTCAGCGGAAATAACATGGAATCCCGGCGCAAGAATCCCCCCTCTTGATGACGAAGGACTTATGACACTCTTCAACCAAATACGCCGCATATCCAAGCGCAACAACCTAGATACCCCAAGCGACATAACAACATTGCTCGCCGTTCCTGGAGTCCTCGATGACGCAAGCAACATTGCGGAGGAAACTGCACACGAGAATCCAGAAATCTGGGATGAAATATTATTGGGCGCGGTTGACTCTTTGATGGAGATGAAAAGGTCTGAGGGCGCAAAGTTACGGGCGAAAATTGAAGCTGACCTCAAAATACTTGACGGCATAATAGAATCCCTCAAAGGCCGCTGGAGTGTTGCAAGCTCAGAAGCCCTTGAAGGTCTGAGAACGAGAATAGTTGCCGTTATGGAACATTACGATTTGGAGATTGACGAGGCCAGAATAGCGCAAGAGATAACGCTCATGTCAGACAGGTGGGACGTGTCAGAAGAGATTGTGCGACTCGAAGCTCATACGGAGAAATTCCGCCAAACCATGAACATCAAAGAGCCTTGCGGGAAAAAACTCGACTTCCTCATTCAGGAAATGAATCGCGAAATAAACACAATGGGTTCAAAGGTGAATGATGCAGAATTTCGCTGGGGAGTTGTCGAGGCTAAAACATGTATTGAGAGAATAAGGGAGCAGATTCAGAATATAGAATGATGACGGGAAAATTATACGTACTTTCCGGGCCGAGCGGAGTCGGTAAAGGAACTTTGCGCGAACATGCATTGAACGACAAGCCCAACCTGAAATACTCTGTGTCATGCACAACACGCCAGCCCCGTGAAGGCGAAATTGACGGAGTAGAGTACAGGTTCATATCACATGACACATTCAGGGATTACATATCACGCGGACTCTTCCTCGAATATGCTCACGTTCACGAAGATTATTACGGCACATTGAAGCAGGATGTTATGACACAGCTTGAGGCCGGGAATAATGTATTGCTTGAGATTGATGTTCAGGGGGCGTTGCAGGTCAAAGCGAAAATGCCGGAAGCTGTACTCGTGTTTGTTGCGCCTCCGTCAGCTGAAATACTCGAACAACGCCTCAGAGGTAGACACACTGAGAGTGAAGAAGCCTTGAAGGTGAGACTCGCCAACGCAATGAAGGAGCTTGCCATGAAAGATGAATATGATTATGTCATAGTGAATGATGATTTGGACTCCGCGTGTGAGGAACTCAGAAAGATAATATCATGACTCCTGACAGATTTTTGCGGTGGATACTTTTCTGCGCTGGGATAATCACGGCAATATTTGCGGGCTATATGTTCACGGAAGGGAAAAACGACCTCGGCGCGGCATGGTTGGCGGCGACTGTAGGCTTCTTCTGCTTCGCAACACGTATTCCCGCCTCAAAGCAGAATGACTCGGATGATGACGACAGCAAAGACCTTCACGACATGGTCATACTTATAGCTGAAATAGCAGTAATGAGCCTCAAGAATATTGGCCGTACAATTCCCCCCGGAACAAAAGAAGTGAATGACCTCGAAGAAAAAGTAAACAGCTTTCTTGACGTTATGCCAGTGAGCGAATCAGAGAGGGAGGAGATAGCAGACGAATTTGAACGCCTCAGAAACCGTACTAGGCGCAATGAGGGCGGAAGAGCAATTTTGAGAAGCTCAAGGCTCTAATATCACAGGAGATTTTACGACATGAACAAAGGACAGAGATTTTCAGTATGGTATTTCCTCATAGCTTTGATTGCGGCGTGGCTTTTCTCAGAGTTCATATACAAGCCTTACACTGAAAGCAAGAATGAAGTCCCTTACAGCGATTTCCTTTCAGACCTCGAGAACAGCAAAATAGAGAACGCCGACATAACAGAATCCCGAATAATATACAAGCTCAAAGAAAACGTTAGTCCCGATAAACGCCCCATAGTAGGCGGGGTAGTCTTCACGAACAAACGCACAACCTCACAGAATGACACAAAAAGCGTAGTCAGACTCACAGATCCATTTTTGATTGAGAGGCTCTCAAGTGCTGATGTCAAATTCGGAGGCATTGTTCACCGGGACAGCTTCATTGATTTGCTCATGGGAATATTGTTGCCCATGTTGCCACTGATAATAATCTGGTACTTCATCTTCAAGAACATGCACGGCGGCGGCGGAAGTATATTCTCATTCGGACGGAGCAAAGCCAAAGAACTCCAGGGCGAAATGAGCGGTGTACATTTCAGCGACATAGGCGGGGCGGGTGAAGCTGAAGTTGAGTTGCGTGAGATTATAGATTTCCTCAAAGATCCAAAACGATTCGACAAGTTCGGCGCAAAATTGCCGCGTGGCGTTCTGCTTGTTGGCCCTCCCGGCACAGGTAAAACACTCCTCGCAAAAGCCTGCGCAGGTGAAGCAGGTGTACCGTTCTTCTTCATCACAGGTTCGAGCTTCGTTGAGATGTTTGTGGGAGTCGGTGCTGCAAGAGTCCGTGATCTTTTCGAGCAGGCCAAAAAGAAAGCTCCATGCATAATTTTTGTTGATGAGATTGACGCTATCGGACAATCAAGAATGCGCAACTTCAACAGCAATTCAGAGCAGGAAGCTACACTCAATCAATTACTCGCGGAAATGGACGGCTTCGAGCAAAACAACGGAGTCGTAATCATGGGAGCGACAAACAGGCCGGAAATCTTAGACCAGGCACTATTGAGGCCGGGAAGATTCGACAGGCAAATTCAGGTGGTGTTGCCAACAGAGGAAGGTCGCGAGGAAATACTCCGCATTCACACAAAGAAACTTCCGCTTGACCCGGCAATAAACCTCAAATCAATAGCGAAGGTTACTCCGGGATTCTCTGGTGCTGACCTCGCTAATATCGCAAATGAAGCCTCACTCCTAGCCGCAAGACGCAAAGCCGATAAGGTCTCGATGAATGATTTTGACCTCGCAATTGAGAGAGTCGTAGCAGGATTACAGCGCAAAACACCCCTCACTCCAGACGTGCGCAAGAAAGTAGCTTATCATGAATCGGGACATGCGTTAGTCTCATGCTACATGCCAGGCTCTGACCCCGTCCACAAAGTGAGCATAATTCCCACGACAAAGGGCGCGTTAGGCTACACACTCAACATGCCCAATGAGGACAAATATCTCATCACTGAAGCCGAATTGCGCACACGAATGGCCGTAATGTTAGGCGGAAGGGCGGCGGAATTACTTGTGTTCAGTGAGGCATCAACAGGAGCATCCAATGACCTTGAACGCGCAACTGAAACTGCCCGGCGAATGGTTACGGAGTTCGGAATGTCGGAGAAACTTGGCCCGGTTCGTTACGCATCGCCATCGATGATGTACCTTGCCGGAAGCGCGGAAGTAAGGACAGACATAGGCGAGAATACTGCGGATTTGATTGACGGGGAAATAAAACGCCTCGTGAATGAAGCTCAAGAGTCAGCCGTGAAGATTCTGCGTGAACATGAGGGAGTCTTGCATGAGGTAGCCGGGACTCTTCAGGATAAGGAAGTAATCAGCCATGACGAAATTCAAGCCATCGTTGACCGCGAAAAATCACAATCCGACTCGGCCATGACGCAAGAGCCACAAGAAAATCAGCCCGCCGGGAATTAATCCACGAAGGAAATATCATGCCTCCCCTGTAAGTTTGCGGGGGAGGTTTTTTTTGTGCCTTAAACTTGACAGCCCTCCTTGCGCGTGATATTCTTCCAAACCTTATGCCACGCTACGAAAATTTCATATTGAACTCAACAATTTAGCTTCAGTTTTTACGGCTGTAATTTGCGCTGTGTTTTGTCGTAATCGATTCCGGCTTCGTTTGAGTCGGGGTGATGTGTTATGCGCAGTTACGGCTTTGCAGGGTTGATGAGAAACCCTGAGTATGTTGACAACCTCATACAAGGCAGCAATGAATGACGAGGCATGATTTCCGGGCATAACGTCCCGGCGGCATTGCATATTTCCGTGAGCGGAGGTGATTCTTGCGCGGAAAAAACTTTGCGGCTGAAGAGACTTCACACTTGCATTTTTCATGACAAATACAGGAGGAAAAAACATGAAAAGGTTTATCGCTCTGATTGTGTGCGCGTTTATGGCGTTCCAAGCCCCGGCGTTTTCAGCAGGCTACAACAAATCGGAATGGTCGCACTATAACAATGTCCTCGTGAAAAACGTATTCAGCAGCTGGCCATACAATGACACATTCGGAGGTAATTGCTTCGCGTTCGCAAGGCTCGTAACCTACACTAACACGAATGGCAAAGTTGACTTCATCAGCAACAACAGCGCAGGTCGCAGAGAGATTGTCGGCATGGGCGGCTACAAAATCGCTCAGCACCTCAACGAAAGTGGCATACTTGACTCAGGCGGAATACAAAGCGTGTTCAGCAACACACAGCCCGGTGATGTCGTCCAAATGGTATGGCACAATGGCTACTGGACACAGCACACATTCATCATAGCAGGCGTTGACGGAGGCGGGATAAATGTCCTGCAATCTAACGTAGGCTCACAGACAATCACCAACAAATATTATCGCTGGTCAGACTTGGCAGGACTTTACAGCAACGCAGGCAGCTCAGGAGGCTTCACGATATACCGTTTCAGCGGCGTAATTTCAGCTCCAAAGCCGGAAGACCCAACACCCATCAATCCCACACCAGAAGATCCAACACAGACAATCGAAATCACAACAGACTCAAACCTTGGCGGCACAACAAAAGATACATACTTCGACAAGTATCTAGAATGCACAGGGGACGGCTCCGGCTATTGGGAGCATACTGGTGGCACATTCCCGAATGGGCTTGAGCTTAACCACAACAACGGCCACCTTCACGGCTACATACATGAAACAGGCACATTCACGTTTACGCTTCATGTCAGGAACAATTCCGGCGAAGGGTCAAAGCAGTTTACACTCACAGTCAATGAACCTCAGAACGAACCAGAAAACCCCAATCCCCCCGAAGAGCCGAGACACCTAATAGAAATCACTAACCCTTCAGGCAGTGAGCTTCCAGCCGACAACAAGGGCGCGGATTATGATTTCCCATTCATATGCACAGGTAGCGGCAATACGCAATGGGAGAAATCAAGCGGCTCATTCCCCCCCGATTTGAGGCTTGATGAACATTCCGGGCGTTTGTGGGGAAAACTCACTCAGGACGGAAAATATACGTTCACCATCATAGCCAGAAATGACTCAGGAGTCTGCGAAAAAACATTCACGCTGGAAATCCGCAACCCTAACGCACCTGTGATAACGAATCCTGAAGGCGACTCACTTCCACGCGACAAAAAGGGCAACGGTTATGATTTCACATTCAGATGCACAGGCAACGGCAATACGAAATGGGAGAAATCAAGCGGCTCATTCCCGCCAGAATTACAGTTTAATGAACTCTCCGGGCATTTATCTGGCAAGCTCACTCAGTCAGGGACATTCAGATTCAAACTCATAGCCAGAAATGACTCAGGCGCAACTGAAAGAGAGTTCACCATGACCGTGAGAGACCCCGATGCAGCAACGATAAAAACGAACAGCGAGTTGCAAGGCACGAGGGATTCGGACTATGATTTGACGTTCAGCGCGTCAGGAAGTGGCAATATACGTTGGGAAATTACTGGAGGAACATTGCCCCCGAATATGACTCTTGACGGAGCTCGCTTACATGGCCGCCCAAGCGAGTCAGGGATATACAAATTCACCCTAAGAGCGTGGAATGATTTGGGAGATGACACGAGGACATTCACATTGACGGTGAATGAGCCTGTGAGAGATCCGCTAGCTTTTGCCGGGGAAATGCCCTATGACGCTACAGCGGGTCAACCTTACAGCGGGAGAATCACAGTGAGCGGTGGTGCGTCTCCATATGTGTGGGAATCTGCCGGGGATTTGCCGGGGGGATTGTCTTTCACGTTCTCCGGGAATGAGGCTGTTCTTTCAGGGATTCCGAATCGTGAGGGGACTTACAGCTTTGGGCTAAAGGTTACGGATGATGACAAGAAGATACTCACGGAGAATTACGTTGTGCAGGTTACGCGGGCTGAATTGATTGGGGCAATTCCAAGCGGAACTAGGCGGGGTAAATATTCTGGAGTTTTGGCGACTGTTGGAGGGACAAAGCCCTATTCATATAGTGTAGTCAAGGGGAAGTTGCCTGACGGATTGGAGCTTGACGAAAACAGCGGTGAAATCAAAGGCACTCTGTCAAAGGCTGGGACATTCTCATTCACGGTGGCTGTTAGGGACAAAAACGGAATCGAGTCCGAAAAAGAGTACACGGTGAAGGTAACGCAGACGACATTAACGGGCGATATTCCAGTGTCAACGACTCGCAAGGCAAAATACACAGGGACTCCAAAAGTCAGCGGTGGCTCTGGGGCGTATACATTCAGCATAAGTGCGGGGAAGTTACCTGAGGGCGTAATCATTAACAGCAAGACGGGCAAAATTACCGGGACTCCATCAAAGGCAGGCACATACAAATTCACCGTCAAAGCTAAGGACTCAAATGGAGCGGCATCCACAAAATCATACACGGTGAAGGTAACGCAAACGACATTAACGGGCGATATTCCGACAACGACAACACGCCGGGCAAAATACACCGGGACTCCAAAAGTTTCAGGCGGTTCAGGAACATACACATTCAGCATAAGTGCCGGGAAGTTACCTGATGGCGTAATCATAAACAGCAAGACGGGCAAAATCTCCGGGACTCCCTCAAAGGCAGGCACATTCAAATTCACCGTCAAAGCTAAGGACTCAAATGGTGCGGCTTCCACTAAGGATTACACAGTGAAGGTAACGCAGACGACATTAACGGGCGATATTCCAGCGTCAACAACACGCAAGGCAAAATACACCGGGGCACCAAAAGTCAGTGGCGGTTCAGGGACATACACATTCAGCATAAGTGCCGGGAAGTTACCTGATGGCGTAATCATAAACAGCAAGACGGGCAAAATCTCAGGGACTCCCTCAAAGGCAGGCACATTCAAATTCACCGTCAAAGCTAAGGACTCAAATGGTGCGGCTTCCACTAAGGATTACACAGTGAAGGTAACGCAGACGACATTAACGGGCGATAT
>JAFSKY010000190.1 GCA_017448685.1 Synergistaceae bacterium | reverse complement strand
CGATCTCATGCAAAGTCTTGGAGGGGGATGGGGATTTTCGGAGTCCTGAATGCCTTGAACTGTTGAGGGAGGCTGATATTGTCGTAACGAACCCTCCTCACTCATTGTTACGTGAATATATAGCCCTCCTCATTGAATATGGCAAAGAGTTTCTCATTCTCGGCAATATGAACGCAATCACGTACAAGGAGATATTCCCGCTCATAATGCACAATCAAATGTGGCTTGGCGTAAGCAATGGTGATAGGCATTTCAGAGTCCCGCATTACTACGAAGCCCGCGAAACTCGCTATTGGGAGGAGGAACAACCTGACGGGACAATACAGAAATTCCGCAGTCTAGGCAATATTTGCTGGTTCACGAACATGGATCATCATCGCCACAACGAGACATTATGCCTTTTCCGCAAGTATCACGATGACCCCAGCAAATACCCCCACTATGACAATTACGACGCTATAGAGGTCAGCAAGGTCGTGGATATTCCGTGCGATTGGCTCGGAGTTATGGGAGTGCCTGTAACATTTCTCGACAAGTACAACCCTAAGCAGTTTGAGATTGTAGGACGTGCAGACGCGAATATAGCGAACGAAGACAACCCGTACCACATACCCGGCTTCAGCGACAAGGGGGGCGCACCCATGATTAACGGACGTTTTGTGTACAAGCGCATATTAATACGGCGTATAGGAGGCATAATGTAGCCTGATGGGAATTGTGAGCTTGAACAAAAAAGCCTCCCCCGAATCATTTCACGAATGAGGATATATAGTTGTTGTGAAAGGCTGGAATATAGCATAGCCCCATAATGATATAATTCCGGCCATGTCAAGACTCATTAGAATATTTCTGCTTGCCTTATCGCTGTTCATGTCCTCAGCTGACAGCATGATATTTCATCTCAGATGGTATGAGCTTCAAGAGTTGCTTGAATATGGCTCGGCTGATGATGTCGCTGAAGTGTTCAAGAAGGGCGGATATTCCGTGAACTTGACAATGAGCGATGGAACATCTGTATTGCTTCTCGCTGTGGTGAAATCTTCAAGCCCAAACGTGATAGCCTTCCTCGTAGGCAGCGGCGCGAACGTTAATGCGAAATATGAAGATGGATTGACTGTTCTTATGACGGCGGCGTATAAAGCTGACAGTCCCGAAATAATAGACGTACTCTTGAGGGCTGGTGCTGACCCCGGCGCGAAAACTGACAAGGGATTTACGGCGATTGATATTGCGGAAGCATGTGGGAGAAGTCCAGCTGTAATTGCCCGTCTGAAAGAAGCAATGAATTCCCCCGTAAAACATGGCCGGGCTAGCATTATGGCTTATATCCCCGAATCAATATGCAAGGGACTCGCGTACGTGTACATGTTCTCAGAGTGTATACCGTTCAGGAAGTTATGACGTGAATAACTATGCACCAACAAAAAAACCTCCCCCGACTCCGGGAGAGGCCATGCCTTGAAGTCTTCTAGTTTTCGCCGCGCCTTTTCGCCTGCCAGTGTTTATATGTCTCAGTCTGAGTCACAAACAGCACAACCAGCAACACAAACAGCGCAATCGATATGTAACTCGTGAATATACTCCCTAACATGCCCATAACAGAGCCGCCCTGAAGCATTACTCCACGCCGATAATTTTCCTCGCATAGCCGTGTCAATATCACTCCCAAAACTATGGGGGCAATAGGATAGTTGAAACGCTTGAGGAAATACCCTATTATCCCGAAGCCGAACATCCATAATATATCGTACACGCTGTTGCGGATTGCGTAAGCTCCAATCACCGACAAAATCAATATCGTAGGCATGAGGATACCTTTAGGGACTTCAACAATCTTCGTGAACGCCTTAATCCCCGTCAAGCCAAACACAAGCAGGAAGAATGACGCAAAGAGCAAACTCGCCACAATCAGCCAGAATAAATCGGGAGTCTGTGATATGAGATTTGGTCCAGGTCTGAGTCCCTGAATCGTGAGGGCGGAAATCAGCACAGCCGTTACAGCGTCGCCGGGAATGCCAAGAGTCAGCATCGGTATGAACGCTCCACCTATGGCGGCGTTGTTCGCGCTCTCAGGGGCAATAATACCCTCAACAGCTCCTTGTCCGAATGGCGCAGAAGGTTTCTTGACGCTCCGTTTTGCCTGGTCATAGCTCAGAAGCGCGGCAATATCTCCCCCAGCACCCGGCAATGCTCCCACTAACACGCCTATGATTGATGACTTTATCGTGAGTCCCAAATATTTCAGGGATTCTGCCCATGACGGAAGAATCTTGTCGACCTTCTGCTTTACGGGAGTCGCTTTCATGTCGGTAATCTGGCTCAATGCCTCAGACGCTCCGAAAAGACCTATCATAGCCACGACATAATCAACGCCCGAATTGAGGTACACTATGTTGAACGTGAAGCGCTTGACCGCTGTTTGACCGTCAACACCAACACACCCCAAGAATATCCCTATACACCCGGCAATGAGTCCGAATCTCACAGACCTTCCCGACAATGAGCCGACCATCATCAAGCCCATCAGCGATAACATAAGGTAGTCGATTGAGTGAAAGTTACGGGCAATACTAGCCACAAGAGGAGCGCAAGTTGCAAGCGCGAGAACGCCTAACAGAGTCCCGATAACTGATTGCGATGTGGCAAGACCCATAGCTTCACCGGCACGGCCCTTTTTGGCGAGGGCGTAACCATCAAGAGCAGTCGCAACAGCCGCCGGTGCTCCGGGAATGTTGAGGAGGATTGCTGACCTTGAACCGCCGAAAACTGAACCGACATACACGCCAACCATAACCGCAAGTGCGCTGTGTTGCTCCCATCCGAATGTGAACGACACGAGCAATGACACCGCCATTGTCCCGGAGAGTCCCGGAATCGCTCCTACGTAGATTCCCGCGCAAGTTCCAGCCGCAACAAGAGCAATCAGCCAAGGTTCACGGAGAAATACGGCCATGTATGATAATGCTTCCATGATTTAGCCTCCCTCCTACGGAAATACGACGCTGAATAGCATCCTGAATACCAGCACGATAAACGCCATTACTATGCCAGTCCACAGAATATTCTTCAGGTAATCTTTGCGCATCAAGTAGCACATTGATATGTACAGGAACGCGGGAGTCGCTATGTAGAAGCTGACGCCCTCCACGAGTGCCACGCAGTACGCAACTATGAGCGCGAGCATGACTACAACATTCAGGGGCAGAGCATAAGCTAGAGCCTTCATGATTTTCTCCCATGTGCCTTTGACCTTTGAGAGGGGAGTCGTGAGCTTGAAGTTCTCTATGACCGTCCACAACGCCATTATGACCCACAGCGCACTCACGAAGACAGGTACAGCAGCCGCAGAAGCTATCCTCGGTCCGCGCCGTAATGATATGCTGAACCACAAATCGACCGACAATTTCAGCGCAACAACTCCCACAATCAACAGGATGAATGAGAAGAATTTTTCGCCCGCCTCTAAGGGATGTTCCTTGACAACAATCATGTCGTCAGTATCTACGTCAAGTTCTGGGATTAAATCCGGGTATTCTTTTTCGTTGTCAGGCATTCAGATTTTCACCTCGTGTGCATAAAATTACCCCCCCGAATCAGATTCAGGAGGGTTAGTGTTTTAGTCGTCCAATGCGCCGCTTGATTTCAGAGCCTCAACAGTATTTTTCCGCCACGATGAAATGTATTCGGCTGCTTTTTCGCCAGTGAGTCCCATAAAATTCACGTCGAAATTCACGAGGACTTTCTGGTAATTTTCATCCGGCCCGGCCTTTGTGAAAGCGTCGGCAAGTGTAGCGATGATTGCGGGGTCAGTGCCTTTTTTCGCGAAGACTCCGTAAAACGCTCCCCACGGAAGATATTTGTTGAATCCGGGAAATTCGGCCGTGATTAATGGGATTTCAGGAAGTGCGCGGGCAGGTTCTTTTGCCAGGACTGAGAGAAATTTCACGTCCCCTGCTTTAGCCTCCTCGATGCCCTGTAGGAGAAGACACGCCGTAAAATCACACTCGCCATTGACGACAGCATTCTTTGCGGCTGAGTCGCTGTCATACGGTATCATGTTGAATTGCGCTCCAGTTACGTCCATGATGAATGAGCCGACAACCCAAGGGAGTCCACCTTTGCCAGTCATGGAATATTTCAATGTGAAGGGTTTTTCCTTTGCGGCATTGATTACTTCCGTGAATGACTTATACGGGGAATTTTTCCCAACGATAACGCCGACAGCCTCATCACCGATGAGATACACGCAGTCAAACTGTTCATACGTAACGTCCGAGATTCCGAGAACGTCATACAATGCAGGATTTTCCGCCCCCATAAGGAGCGTATATCCGTCAGCGGGAGCGTCATACACATACTGAGTTGCGACAGAGCCAGCCGCCCCGGTCATGTTCTGGATGATTATCGATTTGCCGAGATACTGTTCAGCCACGGCCGATAAGGGACGAATCAGAGAGTCAGTTGTTCCTCCAGCCCCCCAAAGCACAACGCCCGTAACATTCTTCGTGGGATAATCAGCAGCTGTTGCGGGAATTGCGAGGGCAAGAACGAGAATCAGCGCAAATATTTTCTTCATGGCCGAGTTACTCCAATGCGCCAGAATTTTTGAGGGCATTCACGGTGTTTTCGCGCCACGAGTTTATGTACTTTGCTGCCTCTTCACCTGAATAGCCGAGAAAGTTTATGTTGAAGTTCGCAAGTACTTTCTGATAGCTCTCAGCAGGCCCGGCCTTTGTGAAAGCCTCTGACAGTTTCGCGATTATTCCTGCGTCAGTTCCTTTCTTCACGAATATTCCGTAGAACGGCCCCCACGGGAGATATTTTGCGAAATCAGGATATTCAGCCGTAACGAGGGGTATATCTGGCATTACTGGCACTGCCTTTGTGGACAACATGCAAAGGAATTTGAGGTCGCCTGCTTTCCAGTCCTCAATACCTGATTGAACCTTGCAGACCGTGAAATCACATTCGCCGTTCATGACCGCAGTTTTTGCGCTTGCGTCGCTGTCATAGGGAATCTCAACGAACATTGCCCCGGTGATGTCAGTGATGAATGCTCCGACCTCCCAAGGGAGTCCGCCTGTGCCTGTTGTGGAGAGCTTTATTGTCCACGGAGCTTTGAGAGCCGCATCAACAATCTCCTTGAAGGATTTGTACTTTGAGTTTTTCCCGACAACTATTCCGACAACCTCATCGCCAATGAGATATACGCAATCGAAATTGTTGTAGGTCAGCTCGCTGATTTCGAGTATGTCATACAGTGCTGGGTTCTCCGCCCCCATCAAGAGCGTGTAGCCATCCATAGGAGCATCATAGACGTACTGAGTCGCGATTGAGCCTGTTGCGCCTGTCATGTTCTGGATGATGATGGATTTTCCGAGAGACTGCTCTGCGATTGCTGACAGAGGGCGCATGAGTGAGTCAGTTCCGCCGCCAGCACCCCACTGAACTACGCCGGTGATGTTCTGCGCAGGGTAATCAGCCGCGATTGCCGGGAATGCGAACGACAATACGAGAAGGAACGCGAAAAGCTTTCTCATGATGAGAATACCTCCTGAGATATGAATTATGGATTGAATGTTTGTGTGTGGAAATTTGTTGCAGGAATTATAGCACGTATAAACTCTATTACAGTTAGTGTGATTTACATACTTTGCTCGGCGAAAAAAATTCCCCCGCCCGTAATGAGCAGGGGAAATCCTCACAGCCTCATTGAGAGTCCCGCGCTAATGTCTGCATGACAAT
>JAFSKY010000189.1 GCA_017448685.1 Synergistaceae bacterium | reverse complement strand
ATAATCGGCAACTCTATGGGAGGTATGCAGACTTGGCTGTGGGCGATAAAGTATCCCGGCTTCATGGATGCTGCCGTCCCGATGGCCTCAATGCCTATGCCTATGTCAGGCCGTAACTGGATGACACGCAAATTCATCAGCTACACCGTCAGGAATGATCCAGCGTGGAACAACGGCGATTACACCGAGCAGCCCAAATCCGCGCAATATGCCAACGTGTTTTACGGTATAGCCACGAACGGCGGAAATCTCGCGTTGCAGAAATCAGCCCCAACAAGCGCAAAAGGCGATGAGATTGTTGCGCAGAGGCTCGCCGCAAAATTCACGATGGACGCAAACGACTTCCTGTATCAGTGGGAATCGTCAAGGGAATATGCCCCCGAAGGTGTCGAGAACATAAAGGCATATGTCCTCGCAATAAACTCAGCTGATGATGAGCGCAATCCGCCTGAGTTCGGAGTCATGGAGAGGGAGCTTGCGAAGATTGAACACGCAGAGTATTTCCTGATTCCAGCGAGTGAGAACACTGCCGGGCATGGCACAACAGCTAATGCAAAGTGGTGGAAGGAAAAATTTGTTGAGTTCATGAAGAATGTTCCTGAAGCGAAGTAAGAGTCATAAGGCAAAAATTTTCCCCCGGTCGTCATGGCCGAGGGATTTTTTTTTACGCGTTATTCTGTGATTTCTTCCTGATATTTTGACAGGTTAAGCAAAGTTATTCGATGATCCTCAAGCCCGGCTACCCTTATCGCCCAGCCCTCATAATGGAATATTTCTCCCTCGTCAGGAAAGCTCCCCGACAATATCAGCACAAGTCCGCCAATCGTCTCTGCATCATCGCTGTGAAAGTCCGTGCCTAATTCTTCATTCAGATCCTCAAGGCTCATTATCCCCTGCACAAGATACGAGCCGTCATCAAGTTTCTGTATTTCTGGCGACTCCTCGTCATATTCGTCTTGAATCTCGCCGACTATTTGCTCTAATATGTCCTCCATCGTTACAATCCCTGCAACACCGCCGTATTCGTCAACGATTATCGCTATGTGTATATGTTCGCGCCTCATATTTTCGAGAAGCTCGGCAGTCTTTATCGTCTCAGGGACAAATATAGGTTTGCGGAGGAGTCCTCTAACACTGCATGACAAATCGCCCTCGCTGAGATTCTTCAGGGTATCTTTCACGTAAAGTATTCCTATGATGTTGTCGGGGCTTTCCTCGTACACTGGGATTCTTGAATGCCCCTCATCGATAAACAGCTTCACGGCCTCTCCTAATGTTTCATCGGCATCAAGTGCTATCATGTCTGTACGCGGAATCATAATCTCGTGGACTCTAGTCTCGTCAAAGTCTATTATCCCGTCAATCATTCTCCGTTCGCTTGCCTCTAATGCGCCGGACTCCTCGCCAATCTTCACGAGCTGTTCAATCTCATCACGCGTAACAAAAACTTGCTGCGACCCCAAATTTATGTGCAGTAAGAAACCTATAGCCGTAACGCATTTCTTCATCGCCCACGCGATTGGGGAAATCAGGAACGCAAGTATGCGCAATATAGGAGCAGCGACAATCAGCACATTCTCTGAGTAAACCATAGCCGCGCTTTTTGGGAGTATTTCGCCTAATATCACGATAAGCACCGTCATAACAGGCACAACAGCAACTACAGCTCCCGCCCCGAAAATCTCAAGTGCAATCCCGGAAGCCAAAGCACTCGCGGAAATGTTCACGATGTTGTTCGCAATAAGGCAGACTGTTAGAGCTTCTTGCGTGTCATCAATCAGCCATTGAAACGTTGAGTTGAGGTATCTATATTTCCCGGTCTCTATGAATGTGCGTAATTTCCCCGTTCCTGTTGCTGTGATTGAGGTCTCCGCGCCGCTGAAGAACGCTGACAGCAGGAACAACACGATGAATCCCGCTATGATTTCCGCCATCATTCAAGAGCCTCCAGAATCTTGCGGGATATTTCATCCTGCTTCGCCCACATGGCCGCTTCAGACTCTTCTGTGTCATGGTCATAGCCCAAAAGGTGAAGGAACGAATGCGCTATCATGAGGGATATTCCCTCATCGCGTGAAAGCTCAGGGTGAAGGCGTGAGACTTCCTCCGGGCAAATCACAATGTCGCCAAGCAAAAGCGTGGGCATTCCTTCGGGCATAACGTCAGAGTCAAGCATGGGGAATGAAAGAACGTCTGTTGCCTCGTCAATGTCTCTGTACTCGTTGTTGAGGGCGCGTATATTGTCGGTGTCGGTGAAGGTAAGCGAAATTTCCGCAGAGTCGTAATCCTCTGAGGCCGGGAAAATTTCCGCGAGATATTCGCCGAGTATGCCTGAAACTTTTTCTGTGCTGTAACGTTTTATATCGGGGTAATCTGGGTTTGCGGTGCTACTGTTGCCATCTGATGAATCTTCAGTAGCGTCAATGCTTAACGATAACTTCAAGAATAACTGACCTCTTTCGTAATTATTTCCTGCGCTCAATCTTCTTGACCGCTCTGGTGTGATACATTGACACAAGCACGGCGGTTAAAGTTTTCCGTATGATGTTCAAATCCTTCATTGTGAGCGCGACATTATCGAACTGGTTTTCGTTGATTTTGCTCTGTATGACCTGCGCGACAATCTTCTCGATTGATTTCACGGCTTTGTGCTGGTCTCCCGTTGAAATCGCACGGACATTAGCCGCCCTCACAGCTGCTTCAACCGAGTCCGTAATCATGAGTAGTGCTGTTTCGCGTGATCTAGGCTTTGGGCCTGGGTAACAGAATTTGCTCCACTCTGCATTGTGGCCGAGTGATATTGCCTTGTTGTAGAAGTATCTTGTGCTGGTATCTCCATGATGTTCCGCGATGAAATCCCTTATGCGTTTGGGGAGTTTTGCTTCTAGAGCGAGTTCTAATCCGTCTCTAACGTGGGAGATTATGATTCGTGAGCTTTCTTCAGGCTCTAATGTGTCGTGAACATTCTCGCCTCCGCCCTGGTTCTCAACGAAACATTCAGGCTTGCGAATCTTGCCTATATCGTGGTAATACGCTCCTGCCCGCAATAAATTCGTGTCCATCCCCAATTCCATACCGACAGCCTCAATCAGTGTTGCTATAGTCATACTGTGCTGGTAAGTTCCTGGGGCTTGTCGCTGAAGATCGCGTAATAACGGGCTTGAAGGGTTACTGATTTCGCGTATGCTCATGATTGACAGCGCGCCTAAATATTCCTCGAAGTATTGAAGCGCACCCATCATGAAAATTCCTGTTACGACCTCGAACGCGAAGAACAACAATGCTTCCTGCCAGAACTCGCCCAGAGGTATGAACAGCCTGAAGCTATCACGTGTGAATGATGCGCCCTGAAGGCAACGGAGAATCATTCGCGTAACAGTGAGGATGAGCGCGGATATTGTGATTCTAGTTGAAACCTGACGGCGTGACTCAAGGTGTCTCAGCAGGCAGAAGCCTACAGTTGACGCAAAAACAGAGAGCGTTGACAGAAGTATTACGTGTGAAACAGCCTGCCCAGTTATGATGAAAACGCCAGATGAGGCGGCCATGAAGGCAATACAGAATGCTAGGTAGTCTTCAACGCACAGGAATGACACAACAACAGCTCCGAGAATCCCCGCGCCGTAAATACCAAGCCTCGCCGCAATAGTCTCGAATATCCATGCCGACATGACGATGAACACAACGCACCACCATGTAGGTTTATGTTCACCCGCTCCCTTGTTGAATATGTACAGCCAAAAAGGAAGCGCAAGCACAGAAATCACAGCCGCGACAAGCTCAATGAACGGGAAAACATCCTCCGTATATCCTTGAAGCCGCAACAACACAGCAGTTTGCGCCGTAACGATTTCACCCGCGCTGACTATGACATCTCCCGGCTCAAGCCTTCTGTCAATCGCAGGAACATCATTAGCGGCGGCCTGCCTCGCTAGGAGTGTGAGATCTTCGTCCGTCCTGAAATTTAGGTTGCCTAATCCCGCTAAAATCTGGTAGACAAAATTCGCGTCATGCACAGAAGCTCCAGTCCTGTTGATTTCCTCCCATAATATCGAGGTCATCAATACGGTGTTACCCCTGTAGACTTTTTCCGATTCGATGCGGTCAATATATGTGCTTCCGGCCTGATAAGCTATGTTGATGATACGAGCTTTGTCGCCTTCGCTCATACGTATTATTGAGTTCAGCAGGAGTTCAGGAAGGTATGAAAGGTAAGGGGAATTTTTCGCGGATGGAACATCTTTTGCCTCCCTCACAGCCTCAAGCCTACGCTGAAGCCGGGATTTTGCCGCAACATCACGCACAGTAACATCAACAACGCTTTCACGCACCATATTGCGGAGATTCGTGGCTGACTCTTGGTCGTCATAGCGCATGTGTGTTATGACTCTGTAGGTTTCCGGGGCAGGGAAGCCAACCTTGAAGCTGTCGCCTCTTTTGTTGAGGACAGCCCATTGAGCCATCACAATCAGGACTCCCGCGATTAGGAGGAATAATACCGGGCCTGTGTAGCTGAATAGCCGTTCAAAGTCTATGCGCTGGAAAAAATTTCGTTCGGAGGGGATAAGGACGCGAGGTTTTAGCTTGCGTTTCATGGCCGTGCGCGCTCCTCTTCATAGCGTGAATATGCCTGAACAATTTTTTGCACTATTTCATGCCTCACAACATCAGCATCAGTGAGGTCAATGAATCCGATTCCCTTTATGCCGCCGAGAATCTCACGAACACTCCGCAATCCTGACGGAGATCCGCCGGGCAAATCAACCTGCGTAATATCCCCCGTAACTACAGCTTTTGAGCCGAAGCCTAGACGTGTCAGAAACATTTTCATTTGTCGTGGGGTAGTGTTTTGCGCCTCGTCAAGGATGATGAAACTTTCATTGAGAGTTCTCCCACGCATGTAGGCGAGTGGGACAATCTCAATCACACCTTTGTCGGCGTAACGCATGAATCTTTCAGGTGAGAGCAAATCATAGAACGCATCATATAACGGCCTCACATACGGCTCTACTTTTTCGCGCAAATCTCCGGGCAAATATCCGAGACTCTCGCCAGCTTCAACCGCAGGACGCACAAGCACTACCCTGTTCACCTTGCCTGCTTTGAGCATTGAAACAGCCTCGCAAACAGCAAGATATGTTTTGCCTGTACCGGCCGGGCCTGTTGCGAAAAGTATGAAGTTGTCGCGAATGGCTTTGATGTATTTACGTTGTCCGGGAGTTTTTGCGCGGATTGGTTTACCTCTTGCGGTGGTGCAAATGATTTCGGAGTAAAGCGCGGTGAGGTTAGGTTCATGTCCCTCGGCTAAAGCATCCATTGCGGCGCGTATGTCGTCTGTGTGAATCTCATGGCCTTTTTCCGCAACGGATATAAGCTCGCGAATGAGTTTGCCTGCGATTCTTACGGGTTCAGAATCAGGACCGCTCACACGAACGGCCCCATTATTCATCGTCAAAGTTACGGGATAACGCGCCTCAATCGCCCTGAGATTCTCATCGTTCGGGCCAGCAAGTCTTGCTTGGGCTAAAGCGTCCCCCGTCAGAGGAATATCCATTTATGCCGGGTAAGCCTCCGGTGCTGCCTGCGCCTGAAGTCCTACGTCCCTTTTGTGTTCTCTGGCGTATTTCTTCGGGAGGAAGTCTTTTGCGACCTGCGGGAACATTATCCACGTCAGAGCGTCTTCCGGCTGTAACGCCCAAGGCTGGCAGTCTTTGCGAGCCTGTTCCATTTCCGGCGCAATCTTCTCACCCGGGCGGCATGTGATTGGCTCTTCGTTGCCGATTGCGAGTTTCTGGACTTCCGGGTCAACTGGTGCTGGTGGCTGGCCATAATAGCCGAGGAAGTACTGACGTATCTCTTTCGGGAAACTCTTCCACCTTCCGCGCAAGACGTTCACTGTTGCCTGCGTTCCAACCATCTGGCTTGACGGAGTAACGAGTGGAGGATAACCCATAGCCTTGCGCACAACGGGTACTTCATTCAACACTGCTTCGAGCTTGTCGAGGGCGTTCATTTCGCGGAGCTGGTTGACCATGTTCGAGTACATTCCGCCGGGGATCTGGTAACGCAGAATGTTGATGTCGACTCCGGCGATTTCGGGCAACAAGTCCTTGTACTTCTCGCGCAACTTCTTGAAGTGCATCGTTATTGGGAGCAACTTCTCAATCTCAATCCCTGTGTCCCATTCAGAGCCAGCAAGAGCAGCAACAATTGACTCTGTAGGAGGCTGGCTTGTCCCGAGCGCGAACGGTGATATTGCTGTGTCAACGATTTCCGCTCCCGCCTGAATGCCCGCAAGATATGCCATGCTCGCAAGCCCTGTCGTGTAATGGCTGTGAAGCTCTATAGGGATATTGACCTTCTCTTTGATTGCCCTGACGAGTTTTGCACAGTCAACAGGCCCGATAAGCCCGGCCATGTCCTTTATGGCTATTGAGTCCGCGCCCATGTCCTGCATACGTTTTGCCATTCCCGCGAATGAGTCGAGTGTGTGAACGGGTGAGAGCGTGTAGCTCATGCAAAGCTGAAGGTGAGCGCCTTCCTTCTTAACCTGGTCAGCGGCTATTTCAACGTTACGGAGGTCATTCAGTGCGTCAAAGCAGCGTACTATGTCGATGCCATTTCCGACAGCCTTCTTGACGAACTCGCGCACAACATCATCTGCGTAGTGCCTATAGCCCACAAGATTCTGACCGCGCAAAAGCATCTGTAGCTTGGCATTCTTGACCCTTGAGCGAATGAGCCTCAGACGCTCCCAAGGATCTTCATCGAGGAATCTCATAGCCGAGTCAAACGTCGCGCCTCCCCACATCTCTAACGCCCAATAGCCAGCCGCATCCATGTACTCAAGAACGGGGAGCATGTCATCTGTGCGCATTCTTGTCGCGATTAACGACTGGTGCGCATCTCTGAGGCCGGTTTCAGTGATTCTTACTCTCTTTTCGCCTGCCATTAAAGTTTTCTCCTTTGTGTGTTGTGGAATTTGTTATGTATTATACTTGATATTGCAGAAATATATCATGAAGGGAGATTGCAACACCTTGACTTACGAAGAGTTCATAGAGGCATTCAAAGCGAGGGCGGAAAGTGAGCTTTCATATGACCCTGCATTGATGAAATTTTACCCTCAAGGCTACACATCAGATGACCCCAAAATTTTTGAGTTTATCCAAGACACCAACAAGAAATTTTCAGGGGACGAGGCAAGCCCTTGGTTAACGAAGGATATTCTCCTCCTCACATGCAAGGACAAAAGCGGCGCGGAACTCTCACAGAGAATCGCAATACGTGATGTGTATGATGACGCACAAAAAGAAGGCTTTGACGCTATGTTTGACGAGGTGAGGAAATCACAGCCCGACCCTGACGTTATCGACATGGAGCGCGTGAACAAAAGAAGCTCCGCCGAATATGACGACATGAAAGCGCAGCTCATAATACGCCCGCTGAATTATGGCCTTCACATGTCAGACTTGCGGGGCTGTGTGTATGAAAGGGTCGGAGATTTCGCGCTGGTACTGTATCAGCTGTTAGGGGATGCAGAACACTCTATAGCCTCAAGCAAAATCATGCGTGAGGAGCTTGAACGCTGGGGGATGTCTTCCCGCAAAGATGAGGTTATGCGTGATGCTCTGGCCAACACTGCGAGGCTTTACCCGGCATGTGTTTTCGACAACCGCGGAGCTGAGACTCCTGACGATGAGAAAGAAGCCGACTTCCTCACGGGAGAATTTGAGCGCAAAGACATAACCATTGACGGCAAATATATATTCCTCTCAACGTTCAGGGTAACGAATGGGGCAGTGTCATTGTTCTACCCTGGTGTTGTCGAAAAGATGATGAGCATAACGGGCGGGCCTTTTTGGGCTGTGTTCATGAACATCAATGACGTGTTAATCTTCGAGACGGGCGATAAATCAGCGGAGAATTATGCGAAAGTTGCGAGGGTTGGGGGCGGTCGTGCTGAAATGCTCTCAGTGAGGGTTTACCGCTGCGACAAAAACGGCATCAGCCCGGTATAAGTTTCATGGCCGGGAATAACCCTGCGAACGTGTCAGAATCTCCCGGCCTGTGATTTATTTCTCTATTGGCTTCCAGCGTTCTTTGAATGCTTCGGCGGGCATGTCTCTATAATTCTTCACGAACTCTTTGAACAGCGCGTTGTCATTTTCAGCAAGCTCAAGCCCCGTGTAAATTCTCGGAATGCTATAACGTGCTTCATGTCCGCAAAGCCCCTTGTCCTGAACAGCAAACGCAATCTCATAGCCCGCTTCTTTCACCGCGTCAATCACTTCACCGTTGTAATACCCTTCAGGATATGCAATCGCACGAATCTTTATGCCCGTGAAATTTTCGAGTATCTGCTTTGATTTTGCGGACTCGATTTTCAGAGCGTCATTGGTCAGATCAGTCATACGGAAGTGTGAGACTGTGTGAGAGCCTATAGACATACCACCGTCAGCGGCCATTTCAGCGAGCTGTGCATACGTTATATGCGGATATTTTGTTCCCTTAACGCCTCCTACTGTGCTTGCTACGATGAAAAGCGTTGCCTTCATTCCGCGTTTCTTCAGCTCCGGGAATGCGTAGTCATATATCCCGTTGTAACCATCATCAAACGTAATCAGCACGGATTTTTCCGGGAAGGCTTCACCCTTCTGCGTGTACGATATGAACTCTTCAAGCGACAATGTGGTATATCCGTTATCCTTGAGCCAATCGAGTTGGGACGCAAAAGCCTCTGGGGTTGTGTCAAATTCGTTGAGTGGAATCGGCTTCAGTTCGTGGTACATTAGGACGGGCGGAAAATACGCTCTGTCTTCTGTGGCGTGGCATGTTGCGCAGAGCATGACGGCAAAAATTATCGCGACAAAAATTTTTCTCATTTCGTGTTACTTCTTCAGAATATCTTTTGCTTTGTCCCAGAATGAGTCAAGCTCCTCAAGCGTGTAATCGGATATGGATTTTCCCTCTTTGCGGGCTAATTCCTCCATAATCATGAAACGTTTGCGGAATTTCTCGCATACCATGTTCAACGCCGCATCCGGGTCAACGTTGAGCCTCCTCGCAATGTTCACGGCCATGAATAGCACATCGCCAAGCTCCTCTGCTGTGTGCTGAGGGTCATTCTCATTGGCGGCCTCTTTCAGCTCTTGGATTTCCTCATCGAGTTTCGCGAATAACGGTTCAACTTCCCCTGCTGGCCAATCAAATCCGACATGCTTCACCTTACCTTGAATGCGATTAGCTTTCAGGAGGGGAGGCAGGCCGTCAGGAATCCCCGCGAGAATTGACTCGCTTTCATGCTTCTCTTTGCGTTCCTCCGCTTTGATTCGTTCCCAGTTCCGCAAAACTTCATCGCTATCTTTTGCGCTTGCATCCCCAAAAACATGAGGGTGTCTGCGTATGAGCTTGTCGCATATTCCTCGCACAACGTCTTTCATGTCGAACGCTCCCATTTCGCTGGCGATTGAGGCCACAAACACAACCTGCAAGAGCAAATCTCCAGTTTCCTCTTTGATTCCGCGCATGTCATGCTTTGTGATTGCGTCTGCAAGCTCGTAGGCTTCTTCAGTTATGGGAGTGCGCAGAGTTTCGAGAGTTTGCTTCCTGTCCCATGGGCAACCGTCAGGGGCGCGGAGTCGTTCAATGATTTCTGTGATTTCGTCAAAGTAATGTGAGTTGCTTATGATGAATCATCCTTCCTGCAATTTTGAATGGGCATATTATATTCCACGCGGGCAGGCGTAATGACTGCGGAATAATTAGCCTGTTTTCGTGTTATAATTCAAGGCAATTTCCAGACAATAATATTTTCATTTGAGGGAGAGTTTCGGATGGGCAAAAAAGTTTTGATAGTCGATGACGCGGCATTTATGCGCATGATGCTGAAGGACATTCTCACCAAAAATGACTTCGAGGTCGTCGCGGAAGCTGAGAACGGAAAAGCAGGTGTCGCGGCCTTCCAGAAATACAAGCCCGACATCATCACTATGGATATAACGATGCCTGAGATGAACGGAATAGACGCGGTGAAGGCGATAAAGGCTCTTGATCCAAGCGTGAAGGTCGTCATGGTCTCGGCAATGGGTCAGCAACCAATGGTCATTGAGGCAATTCAAGCCGGAGCAAATGACTTCATCGTCAAACCCTTCCAGCCTGAGCGCGTAATCGAAGCAATAACAAAGGTGCTGTCATAAAATAGATACCCCAAGCCTTTCAGCCTATGTTGCGCGGGCAGTTCTTGCGCTGGCGTTCATGTCAGTATGCGCGGCAATCCTCGTGAGATACATGAAGAAGCGCGGCATTCACTCGGAAGGCTCAAAGAATGTCGAAATAATTTCGTCCCTGCGCCTAACAGCCAGGGATATATTTTTTGTCGTTCATTGCGGGCCTGATGTTGTTGCGTTCACATTAGGGCCTCAAGGAGTCTGCCTCATGGGGAAATGGAGCTATTATGACTGGACGGAATCACAGACTGAAGAGAGCAGCTAGAATCCTCGCGCCTGTAGCGTTGTTGCTGTTGCTCATACTTCACGGCATATCATCAGGAGCTGTACTGAATCCCCCAAGAGCCCCGGAGCTCTCCGGGACAATCCCACTTCCATCAATAACACTCGGAGTCGGTCAGGCTGATTCCCCTCGTGATGTCGCGTTGACACTGCAAATACTCGCGCTCATGACGGTATTAAGCCTAGTCCCGGCAATATTGCTCATGGTTACGAGCTTCACACGGATAATTATCGTTGTCGGCTTCGTCCAAAGGGCAATAGGACTCCAGCAATCCCCGCCGCAACAGGTTATAGCCGGGCTGTCATTGTTCCTGACGATGTTCACCATGTATCCTACTTGGAATCAGGTTTACACCAACGGCCTTGACCCGTATTTGTCCGGGAATATCACGGCGGCTCAAGCATGGGAGAGATCTATTGAGCCTGTACGCACATTCATGTTCAGATACACGCGGCAGGAAGAGTTATCGCTCATGATTTCGATGGCAGGTGCTGAACGTCCCGCGAATCAGTCTGAAGTGCCGACAAGAATCTTGATTCCCGCGTTCATGCTGAGTGAGATGAAAACGGCCTTCCAGATGGGAGTCGTGATATATATTCCGTTCCTTGTGGTTGATATGGTCGTGTCAAGTGTGCTTTTGGCTATGGGTATGATGATGCTTCCACCTATGATGATTTCGCTCCCGTTCAAGCTGCTGTTATTCGTGATGGCTGACGGCTGGAATCTCGTTGTTATGAGCGTGTTAAAGAGCTTCACAAACGTCCCCTAAGAAAGAGTGTGAATGAATGAACCTTACAGCGTTGAGCCTCCCTGACATAATGACGGGGGCAATCTGGACAATGATTAGCGTTACCCTTCCGATTCTGCTTGTGGCAATGATAATCGGACTGTTCATAGGAATATTGCAGACAGCCACGTCAATACAGGAGCAGACATTGATATTCATCCCGAAAATACTTGCCGTGTTTCTGTGCATAGTGCTTTTATCGCCGTGGATAGGTCAGAGAATGCTCGTAATGACCCGTGAAATTTTAGGCCAGCTTGAACGCTTCATACAGTGATTCGACATGCGCGGGCTTGAGCTGCCTTCACAGCTTTTAGGGGTATATCTGCTACTTCATTTGCGCTACATAGGGCTGGTATTCAGTTCTCCGATATTCACATCAGCATTGACTCCTACACCATTCCGCTACATATTCGCCGTAATGCTCACAGCCTGCTCAATAGGCATCATAAAGGCTGAAGAGATTCCCATGATATATTTTGACGAGGTTATATTCATAGGCGTGATTTGCCTTCGTGAATTGTTCATAGGTATAGCATTGGGATTCATTTCGGCACTTCCATTATTCGCGCTTCGTGTTGCAGGCGAGCAGACTGGTACGACAATAGGCTTCTCGATGGCTCAAGTTATGGATCCCACGACTCAGAGTGAGACATCAATTTTGGGTCAGATGTATTTCTTCCTCGCAGTATGGTTCTATTTCCGCTGGAACGGTCATTTATTGATGGTACAGGCAGTAATAGAGACATTGAAACTTGTCCCGCCCGGGCAGATTTCGCTGTTCCCTTCTGGTGATTTGCAGCTAGGCTCGTGGCTTCAATCATTGTTCGTGCTGGCCATGAGGATGGTTATACCGTTCTATTGCGCGTTGGTGCTGTCAGACGTGGGACTCGGATTCTTGGCTCGCACAGTGCCTCAGATGAATATATTTGTTGTGGGATTGCCCGTTAAAGTCATGCTTGGATTCATGGTGTTAGCGGCGGTTGTGCCTCTGGTTATGGACTTGGTGTATAACAGGTTTGAATACTGGATAGAGTTTGCGTTAAGCGTCCTCAGAATGTGGAGTCCCCTCAATGGCTGAAGAACGCACCGAAGAAGCTACCCCCCATAAGCGCGAAAAAGTCCGCGAAGAAGGCCGCGTGTGTATGAGCAAAGACCTCAATGCCGCCGCATCAATCATAACAGCTCTGCTTGCTCTTGCTCTTTTGGGCGCAATGACATGGAGGACTCTAACCGGGCTAATACGCTTTATGTTCATGGCAATAGGGGATAAGGCTGTGTTACAGGATGGTTGGTTTGCGTGGGTTTCGTGGGAGGCCATAAAGAGATATTTTGCGGCCTGGTTGCCTTTGGGGGGATTGGTTGTACTTTTCGCGACAAGCACGGTAATAGCGCAGGTAGGATTTGCGTTTACTGGTGAGCCGTTTGTGCCGAAATTCGACAGGCTTAACCCCTTCACGGGCATGAAGAAAATAATCTCCCTACGATCATGCGTTGAACTCCTCAAAGGGCTATTGAAGTCCGCAATATTCGCAATCATGATATACAACGCAATCAAAAACTACCTTCCTGTGTCATCAAAGACAATGCAGATGCCGTTAGAGTTGGGCAGCCGTCAGTTTTGGGATATGCTATGGAGTCTCGCGATGAGGCTGGCTTTGATGTTGCTGGTGATGGCGTTTGCGGATTATTTCTATCAGAAGTGGGACTTCGAGAAATCTATACGAATGAGCAAGAAGGAAATCAAAGACGAGTACAAGCAGATGGAAGGCGACCCGCAAATCAAGCAGAAGATCCGCCAGAAGCAAAGAGAAATGGCACGCAACAGAATGATGGCCGATGTTCCGAAAGCTGACGTTGTAATCACCAACCCTACACACATTGCCGTAGCCCTCCAATATGACCGTGCTGTTATGGGAGCTCCCCAGGTTATCGCAAAGGGAGCAGATTACCTTGCACAACGCATCAGGGAAATAGCACAGAACAATCTTATTCCAGTAATCGAGAACAAACCGCTTGCATGGGCATTGTATGAGAACGTTGAAATAGGCGAGGAGATTCCCGGAGATTTCTATAGGGGAGTCGCTGAGGTCTTAGCGTTGGTATACAGGCTCAAGGGCAAAGCGTCATAACAAACTTTTCACACATTACAGTTTTGCCTTAACCCCCATCCATCATTACAATGTATTCTCACATTCACATATACTTGACCATAAAAGGCAGGTCTTATGATGCCGCATATAATCGCAATCGAATATTCCGAGTCCCAACGCAGGCAACTCAAATCCGAAATTGACCGCCTCAACAAATCCGGCTGGCCATTGTCCGGGAAATATGACGCATCGTATTTCGGGACGTGGGAAAAACTTTTCGAGACAGCAATAACACCCGGGCTTTTCGTTCAGCGCGAATTGATTGTTGTCGAGAACGTAGAAATCCTTGACGATTTCCCCGAAAAACTTTCATCCCTCATTGAAGACGACAAAGCCGACATCGTGATAATACTCATACTCAGCTCCGACATGAAAACCCTCAAGCCCATCCAGAAATCAATCACCATCATCAAGCCTGAAGCCCAAATTCCCCCATGGAAGCGAGTTGCTTGGCTCTCATCCCTCGCAAAGGAGGAAGGTTGCTCAATCTCACATGACGCGGCACAACTTCTCGCTGACAGCATAGAATCACAGGAGGAATTACGCTCAGAGATACGCAAACTTGCCACATACACGGGCGGGCGTGAAATCACACTTGATGACGCGGAGAATTTATCGTTTGACGAAGGCGGACGGGCAATGATGATATTCCTTGATGGAGTTTGCGCGAATAATGCGAATGACGTTGCAAGGGCGGTGAAATATCTGCGTGATGAACCGTTATTGCCTGTGCTGGCCGCGATAACAAACAGGCTTCGTCCCGCGCTGATTATGTCGTGCTTTCAGGGGAAATATGTTGAGGAAGCGTTGAAGGCAGTCGGATTTGACCCCACGAAAAAGAGTTACGCCCTCAACAAAGCAAAGTCTGCGCTGAAACTTTACGGGGCTGAACGCATCAAAATGTTCATGGCCAAATCTGCGAGGCTGTCATTCTTGGAGAAAACCTCAAGGGCTGAAGGTTGGCAGGGATTCGAGGCTGTAATATGGGAGTTGATGACGAAAATTTGAGAGGGTCGGCAGTTTGAGTGATTGACATTCCCGCGCATATGAAGTAGGAAATCGGGTATAATATACGTATCCACAAACACACAAGGAGGTGCAACACCATGCAGATAACATCAATGCTATCAGCGGGCTACCTTGAGCCAATGAGCGACATATCCCGCGTCCAAAAGCTGAATGACTCAGTGAAGGAAGCTGACCAGTCTAAACAGCAAAAAGAGCAGGAAATCTTAGCCGAGGAGCAAGCCATAAAAGCCAAGCTCGGAAGCTCTGCGCAGGTTCACACGGTCTATCATTACACTCTTGGCACTGACGGAAGACGCTACATTACGGGCGCGTCAGTAACCATGAAGGGTAGCGAGCAGGATTTGAATCGCGTTGGAGGAGGGATAGCCAGCGAGGATTTGCAGAGTCGTGGCAAGGAAGCTCTCGAATCTGCCAAGAAAGACTCTGAGGAAACAGAGCGCAATCAGACAATCATCAAGGCCGAATCCGATAAACGCGAGGCAGAACGCAAAGAGGATAAAGCAGAGAACGAAAAAGACTCCCAAGTCCGCGAGCTTGAACAGATTCAGAACGAAGTCATAGCACATGAGGCAGCACATCAGGCTGCGGCTGGTGAATTTGGCGGAGGAGTCAGCTACTCATACACACAAGGCCCGGACGGTCAAAGCTACATTACGGGCGGAGAAGTCCCCATAAGATTCAAGGAGGGCGCAACACCTGAAGAGACACTGCGCAACATGCAAAAAGTTCAGGCTACTGCAAATGCCCCGGCAGACCCTTCCGGCCAAGACAGACAGGTTGCGGCAAAAGCGGCGGCTTTAGCGTCAAAGGCACGTGGCGAAATCACTCGTGAAAGCTCAGAGGAACGCACAGAGCATACTGAAACGGTAGCGAGCGGTACACCAATAATTGAGGCGATAAAGAGGGAAGATGAGCATGTTGACGCGGAGAAGAACGGCGTTATGTCCGTGCTTGCGTCAGTGAAAGAGTTACAGCTGCAAAATCTGCTTCCCGCTGCCTGATAATGAACATGACAACGAAAAATCCGTGAATCCCTCCGGCATTAATGGCTGGGGGGATTTTTTGTGCGCTATAATTCCTGAGAGGTGATACGCATGAATGTATTTGAGCGCATGTTGAACACTCAAGCCCTAATGTTTGTCTACGTCATGGCCGGAATCGTAATGGCTAGGACTCACATCATAAAGCACGAAGCCCGCCCCAGTTTTATACGCCTCCTTCTTGATTCATGCCGTTCAAGCTGACAGCTGTTAGGCTTGCTGTGTTACCCGTGATATTCCTGTTCAGCGTTCCGTTGCTGACCCTGCTGTTCTAGGTATTGTGGCGGTATGAATTTAGCTTGCCATACCCCATTGGCTGACCTGTAGAATTTATGCCCATCCCTGAACATTTCCCCAGCTTTGACCCTGTACACAACCGGGTGCTTATGGTCTCCTTTACGCCTGCCGTTTTTCATGGCCTGCCCGTAATCATCCGACAAGTGAACGTATAAGCGCGTCATAGGCTTTAATCCTTCTGCGTTGATGCTGTCAGTAACTTCCATGCATGTGCCGTGATAGAGTATTTCGGGCGGTTCAAGCTCTTCAAGTTCCGCGTCAACGTCTACTGAATGTCCCTGATTGGCGCGTATTTTCGTGCCGTCCTCGCTAAGTGAGTATCTGCCCTTGCCATCTGTCGCAACGATTTCACGGAGTATGTCAATGTCGAGCCTTCTTGCACGGTTCACGCCTTCTATGAGGTCATCAACATTTGCCCAGCCGTTAGCATCGAGGGTGATTCCGGCGATTTCTGGTTGATGGCGTAATATGAGTGATATGAATTTGCTGAGTGAGGCGTATTTTTCTCTGGACATGAAAGCATCCCTCCCGTGTGAATTATACATGACGAAAAGAGACCAGCGTTTTGGGTTCGACTGTGAGCTTTACGCTGGGTATGAGGTGTTGCGCAGTAGTGGCCATGACGAAATGCGTTCGGCATTTTGGGTTCAGGCCATGAGCTTTGCAGAATATGAATTTTGCGCTTGCAATTGGCCGTCCAGACAACAAAAATCCCCCCTGCAATAACACAGGAGGGACGCAATTTTTCACATGTTATGCCCTTGCGATTCTAGCCTTCTTCAGCCAGTCTTTACCGTCAATAAACCTCGACACTATAAATGACACAACATAATCCCCAGCCGCGTTAATCATAGTAGCTGGAGGGTCAACAAGATTCCCAATCGCGACAAGAATCGGGAATGCAAGCTCAACATGATTCGGGAAGAACAACGCGCATATTATGTACTCGCCAATATACCCGCCTCCAGGTACACCGCTCATGCCAACAGCCGAGAATACCGCCACAACCACAATCATTGGCAGGTCGGCAATCGTCAACGGCTGTCCTAATACGCCCATCACAAACGCAATCTTCAACACGCACGAGAAGCACGAGCCATCCATATGCATTGTTGCGCCCAAAGGTATCACTATGTCTGAAACGTCGCGGGATATTCCTGTGTCAGCGGCAGCTTCCATGTTAGTGGGAATCGTGGCAACACTTGAGCATGTTCCAAGTGAGACAACTGCGGGCTTTGTGATGTGCCTGAACATTTCGCGAACTCCCTCACTGCCTGCACCTATCCACGCCATTATAGGGAATGCCGTGAATATGTAGATGAAGCATACGGGGTAATAGAGCAACAATGCACGTGCGTAATCCCGTGAAATCTGAGGGCCGTATGTGGCTACGAGGTCGGCGAATATCGCGAAGAATGCTATCGGGGCATAATACGTAACTATGTTCACGAGCTTCAGCATTACGGCTGTGAGGCTCTCAAGGAATTTGCGTACAGGTTCGCCTGCTTTACCGCTGAGATTGGCCGCGAATCCGAAAAGCAACGAGAATACAATCAACGGTAACATTGCTCTGCGTGTGAGAAGACCTACGAAATCTTCAACCGTGAAGAAGTTGACTATCATTTGCGTCATGCTTGCGTAATCGCCGATTTCCTCGCGTGGAATGTTCGTCCATGCCGCTGTTACTGGCGGGAATATCATAACGAGGCCGAAATATATCACCGCCGCTACAGCTCCAGCGATGATGAACGTGATAATCGTTACCCACATGATTCGGCCTGAACGCCTGAGATTGTTGGTGCTGGCGATTGCCCCTGCGATTGACGCAAACACCATAGGTACGACTATGCAGAACATCAGACGGATGAAGATTGTTCCGAGAAATGCTATGCGTGAAGCTAGTGAAGGAGATACGTAGCCTGTCATAGCTCCCATAAGCATCGCGAAAAGCAATATCGCTAGGAATACATAGTTCCTTGCAACAGAATGCGCTTTCATGCTTGTGCCTCCTGTGTGAATTTGTGTGATTTTGTTGGGTGAGAATATTATACAGCGGCCATGAAAAAAGCCCCCGGTTTTGCCCGGGAGCTTATGCCCAAATAGGAAGGTTCGTAATCATTATCCACAATTGAGCAGACGTTCTACTTCTCGTTTCAATCCCTAATAGGAAGGTTCGTAATCGGATTCCACAAGTTTGCTTCGTTCAACTCATTGGGTTTCAATCCCTAATAGGAAGGTTCGCGGGAATTATATCACACTTTACGCAGCCTCATACGCCCATACCCCCCGCGAGTCTTACTCCCAATGCCCATATCCCTCAAAGCCTGCTCTAATATTTTGTGCGCAAACTCAACCCAGCCCGCTCTTTTCTCCGCGTCAGGTTCAGCCCTCTCATCACAGCCTATTCTCACCTCAAACGCACCTTTGACCGCCAAAAAGCTCACAGGAATCGGAGCGTCAAAGCATGTGGGCGAATCATAGCCATCTTTCTCCGAGTAATATTCCATGTGGTGAGGGGTCATAACGTCCATCACGAACGTATCACCGAGGGCAATATCATTTTCCGGCGGGACAATCCAAGCATCATAGAATCTCAGGAATCCGCCCTCCTCCGATTTTCCATCGTCATCAAGCCTCCCGAAAAGTGCCGCGTAAATATTCCCAGCTTGTTGGCGTGGTTTGCTCTTTGCGTCAAGGTCATAGCCCCTGTAATTTTCATCGACATCACCGAGAATGCATGAGCAGTAATGAGCCGTTATACCCTTCAATGAGCTTCCCGAAATCATTGGCACTCCGTAAAGCCTGTTCATCGTGAGGCCGGCCTCCAATATGTTACGCGCACCAAGCCCAGCGATTAACCTTCCTTCAGTCATGTACACTTTTGGGATTGCGTGTGAGAGTTCAGCCTGCCTTTTCGTGAATGCAGATTTGTACAGGTCATAGGCATGTTCTGCGGCGTATTGCATCGCGTAAAACAGTTTGCGGCGTTCATTTGGTGAGGCTGATTCTTTGAGGAAGTATGATGACAGTTGAGAGGCATTGCAGGAATTTTTGAGGGTCATATCGTCAAACACTTCACGGCAGCTAGACGGCATAATCATTATCTCCCCTCATGGCCTGACAGTAACGCTTAATCCATGATGACGCACTCAAAGCATGTCGCGAAATCCTCGCATATTCAGCAAGCTCAGCACTCCTAGCCATCGCGTGAATATCATCATCAACATCAATCGCCCCAAATACAGCCTGCAAATCCTCAATGTATGCGCCCATGTCTTTGGCCTCAGCAAACGCAACAGCCTGAACAAGCCCGCATGTGTGTATCAGAGTCGGGAATGACATTGCGAAACTCACATATTCCGCGAAATTGAAGCGTGGCTGATTTTTCCGTATTATGACTCGTGAGTATGCTGCTTCCGCTAATTTCTGGTCTTTAATCCTCATCATTCACGCCCCCGAAAATTATTCGCGCCTGACCTTTTCCCGTTGAGGCTTTTCCGCCAAGCTGTAGACTTAGAGTTTCATTGCAGTATTTCCCCATGAGAATCCCGGATTTTTCCTCACACCACACTGACCCTGCAAGTATCGTTTCAGCTGGCAAATCTTCCTCATACCACAACGCACCCTGAGCGGCTGTACCTGTTTCATCGTCAATGCGTATTCTTGCGTTTACCTCCGTACCTGTGTCGCATAAGAACGTGAATATATCATCATCGACAATGGCAAATCGGCTCATGAAGATTCCGTGCCAGTCATCATTACTCGCAAAAACGTTATCCGCTATCATTCTCGCTGTATCATTGACGGCTTCAAGCTCTTCGGCTTCTATGTCGAGTTCCTCAAGGTATATTTTTCCGCCATCACGGTTTAATGCGCTTGTCGTTGTGATTAATGCGTGGTCATTGCCGGGATTAGGGATATGATAATCGCCTGTTGAGCGTTTCATGAATCTGTCGAGGCAAAAAGGTGAAGTTACCCAAGCGAATGTGCCGTAAAAGCTCCTGACTGGCAAGCACAGAATACCCGCGTCAGTGAAGACCAATCTACCAGCCGTGCCAGATTCGACTCCATCATCGCCCGATGAAGTTCCGAATGCCGAATTGAACGCATCAACAGAATCCGGGTCGCCGTCAAAGTGTGAGCGAATTACGCCCTTTATGCTGCTGCCTGGGATGTAAGGCCAGCCTGTTATTTTTTCGCGGGCTATAGGCATGTCGATATATCCGAGTCCTTTACCTGTCCCGGCGTGAATTGGAGTTAGCGCGTATATGAAGCAGGTTTTTTCCATGTCAGATTGTTCCTCTCATTTCGTAATTTCCCCATAAACCAAGCCCGAAGCCATCATGAATATCTCTCACGTCATCACATACGGACTTCAGCCACATATTTCCCGCGTCAAAATCGCCGTCAATCAACTCAAAGAAATACACGCTCCCAGCCGGGACAGCTCTGCGCACAGGTTTGGGGCCATAATTCTTGCTGTCATAATTCCATCCTGAGACGGCCTGCCAGCGTCCTGTTACGGCGGAAATCAGCTTAACCCTCACGCCCGCGCCGGGGATTGTGCCTTCAAGACTCTCAGCGTCAATCCATCCCGGAAGCCATCCTTGCGCGAAAATTGCAGGGGTAGCCAACACAACGCGGATAAGTTCACCCATTGCGAGACCTTGAGGACACTCCCATAATGACGAATCCGAATCACAGCGCATGAACTCAGCGAGCCTCCTTTCACCGCCAAGAGGAGCAATGAATTTTTCCGGCAGATATTGCGCAAGCTCATCGGGCATATCAATTTTCACCGAGAGAGTCCCGCGTTCAAGGCGTGAAATCCTGCGTGTGAAGTCAAGCCCTGTTGTGGAGAACAGCATACCTTCTTTTGCCGTGCCTGTTGCCGGGTCAATGCTTACGTGTGTACGCTCATCCTTTGCGGGAGCTTCGAGCGTGAGTGCGTTGGGATTGGAATTGCCCGCCAAAACTGAAAGCCATTCACCGCCGGGACAATTGCCATTCTTGATGAGCCATGCCGTAAAATTTGAGTTGCCATGTTTGAGCCAGCGCGACATGAGATTTTTTCGCCACCATGGATTTATTTTTTCCGGCTTGAAGTCATTTTGCGTGTCAGGGAATGAGGGCATTAACCCTTTCAGCGGCATCTGAGCGTAACAACCTTCAGGGAGTTCCTTGCACGGGGAAATCTGGTATACGTTCGTTTTGTCGGCGATTGCGTCAAGTGGTCTGGGAAAATATATTTTGCCGTCATATATCGGGAATGCTCCCATGACTTTCACGGACAATACTGCGTCAGAGTCAGGGCTTGGCATGTTGCGCCAAATCTCACTGCGTATAGCTCCGGCTGTTGAAGTCTGCGTAATCCATTCGAGGGAACGTACTCGGCTTCCTGCTCCGAAAGGTCTTGCGTCCCGTGAGATTATTGGGTTCAATGGGGTTATTCTGTAGTACATTTCGCCTGTTGCTACGTAAAAGTGTAGAATTACCTTTTCGATTATTCCTCGTTCAACCTGTCCTCTTTTGGCGTACCTACTCAAGTCTTTTTGACAGTCCAGAGGCTTCACTTCCCGCCAAGGCCATCCGGCCCGCTACGCTAATGCCAGCGGTACGATATTTCTTACAGCGTTTCAAGTTCAATGCGGCGTTATAGTCCCTGTCAATCAGTAATCCGCATTCTGTACACTCATATACTCGGCCTGATAGTTGCAAATCCTTCTTGATATGTCCGCATTGTGAACACGTCTTTGAACTGGCATAAAATCTGTCCACTATTCGAAGTTCTATGCCAAATTCCTGGCATTTTCTCTCCAGCAATGTCCGAAAGTAATAGAACTCACTCTCAGCAATTGCCCGCGCTAAGTGGCGATTTTTCATTGTTCCTGACACGTTCAAATCTTCTATCACTATGTATTCTGGCCGTATACTTACGATTTCATGTACAGTCTTGTTGATATAGTCATGGCGTGTGTTGCTAAGTCTCATATATGCCCGCTGTACTTTAAGCCTTTGTTTATCCAAGTTTGAACGCTTACACTTTTTCGCAGCCTCCTCCTTTCTTTGCTTTAATTTACGTATCTTGCGCGAGAATTTTCGCTGTTCACGCTTCAGCCTTCGTATTAATTTCCGGGTTCGTCCAGCCTTGTTTATATTTGGGTAATTCCTGCCGTCTGAAATTACAGCAAAACTTTTCACGCCCAAGTCAATACCTATGCCTTCGGATTGTGTTGCATTTGCAGGTTTAACTGTGCTTATCTCAAAAACAAATGACGCAAAATATCTTCCTGCACGTCTCGTTATCGTTACGCTCATTGCTTGGAATCTGCATGGAACATAGCCATATTCCTTGAAACGCATCCAGCCTAATGTCGGTATTTTTGCACGGTGTCGTTCTATTATTATGTCTGTGGGACTGTTGCGCGGAAGATACATGCTCACTGGCCGTCCGTTACGCCTCTTGAAGTTCGGAAATCTCGCTTTGCCTCTCAGGAAGTTTCTGTAGGCGGTATCAGCGTTCATTATGGCTTTCTTCACGGCTTTTGATGATACTTCCCAAATCCATAGCTTATCAGGATTGGCCTTCTTATATTTATTCGTTGTTCAGCCATTTCGAGAAATTATAGCCAGACATATAGTTTTGTGAGCCGTTGCGGTAACTATCCATGTTCGTGTCTATGAAGAGATTATAAACATATCTGCATACCCCCATAGTACGCTCGATTTTTTGTATCTGCTCACTGGTGGGTTTCAACTCTATTTTGTATGCCACATGCCTAATTATATTTGTCATGACTTTATTTTACATAAATTTATACGTTATCCACATCTAGATGCATTTCCATTCCGTAAGCAATCCACTGCGATATTGTCATCTCATCCGACAAAGCTCTTATACTGCCAGCATCATTAGTCTTCACGCTGATATAATCCCTCACATGACTCAATGTCTCATCATCCATATTCACATCTTTGCGGCCAAATATCCGCATAACATCATTCCTTGTTGCATCCCTCAAAGATTCTGCGTTTGTCCAGCCGTCATAGAAGCCTGCGTTTGTCCTAAGCTCATACGGGAATTTGTTGGGGATTGCTCCGGCCATGAACAGCCCCGCCCAATATGCGAGTCTCTCATCCAGAGGCATAAATCCGGCATGATCCCAGACGCTTGAATCCCGCCATTGTTCGCGCACCGTAATAGACTGATTCCCCCGCGCACGTACACTTACCGCAAGGCCGTTCCTGTCATCACCTTTTGCGACTCTCTCAGCGTCCCGGCCATATTGGAGCAACAACTCTATATCCTCCAACGCATGAGCGATTGAGACTCCGACCGATAATGTTGGGGCAGGGTTGCCGAATTTCCCCATGAGACCGCCAAATGAGTCATGAAGCTCACGCGAACATTCAAGCACAGTGTCAAGTGGGAGGAATGCGAGAACGTCATCACCGCCCGTGTAAATGCAGACACCGTGATTTTTGCGGACGATTCCACGCGCCATTACAGCGAACCTTGACAGCTCACGGGAAAATTTGCGATGGTTATCAGCTGTTTTCATGGCCGAAAGTGTTGCGCCCATCCTATCACCATCAGCACAAATCACAGCTACATACGGCTCACCCGGCATATTTCCGGCATTCAAGACTCCGGCAATATCGCGGCATAAGGTCATTGCTTTTCCCGCAGATTCGGAGTCGTTGCGGCATTCTGCAATCATGGCTTTATGTCGTGAAGGGTAAAGCACAGAGCCTTCATACGGGAAATCGGAATACACATCATCGCGGACTCTATTGAGGACTCCCAAGTCAGCAAGCTCATCACAATAACGCGCAAGCCCGGCCATGTTCCTGCGCATGAAGTCAGAGCCTTTTCCGCGTATCCATGAGTCGACAGCAACACGTGAAATTGACGGGAAAAACTCATCGCCCGGATTGTCTGACATTCTCCCGGCACGGCGTATAAGCCCAGAAGCGTCAAGGTATTCTCCATCTTTGAGCCTCACAGCGCGGTGAAGAGTCCTTCTTTTTTCGGGTGGCATGGGGTGAATCAATACGGACTCGCGCATACCATCAAGGGAGCTTTTTGGGACTCTGCCTCCAAAATCTGAGGGCATGAAGTCGCGTATGTTTTTACGGCCTGCAATGAGGCGTGAGAGTCGTTTTCTTGCCTGTGCATAATCACCTTCAAGATTCACACATGCCCAGTAAAATTCGATTATCCCGCGTACCTGTTTGTCCCAGCGCGTAGAGTCAATCCATGTGGCTAGCCTGCGCTTGACTTCGTTGGCGTAATGCATGAAACGTTCATTGACAGCTTTGCGGGCGTTATCGGCGATTGTTGCGGGAATGCCGTCAAGAAATTCAGCGAGGATGACATTTGCCGCGTTGATTGTGCTGTTGGGGTTATTGATGGGTGCGAGGTCATTTGCGGGATTTTCTGGTGCTGGGAATATGAGTTTGCCGCCGTCATTGTGGAGTGAGAGTGCTGCGGCTTTGCTGAGTTCTGAAAGGAGAGACGATGCGAACCATAAATCACGCGTCCTTCTTGAGGCTGATATGAAATCCTGCACAGGCCCTATGTTTATCTCAAGCAGAAAGCTCAATTTCTATATCTCCGTGAAAGTTTTTGTGTGTGTAATGTAATGTATTAGGCCGTCTATAGCGTTATCTTGTCCGTTCATCGGGTTATGTGGCAATGTAGCGTAAGAGTTATCCTTAACGGGCTTCATTCCCGGTGAGTCGATTTCCCCACCTCCACCAGCAAAAAACGCTACTGGCTGAACGTTCAATGCTTCTTCATTCGGTATGATGACAATTGCGGGTCGCCAAACGCCATTAACGCGCAATGCTTTTGTGATTACTGGGCTGGACATTCTCTCAGATACATTCCTGAAACCCGACCTCCTTCCACGCAAAAGAACTGTGTCAGGCTCTCCATGATCCTTGAAGTGAAAGACTATAGGCAATCCCAAAACAGCACGCGGGAATGATGGCAGGACATTTTGCGGCATGATTATAGGGTGGCGGGTTGAATGATGGCCTGTGATATGTCTCAGCGAGTCAGGCTCCGGGAAATACGAACGTCCCGGATGATTACTTCCTGCATTCGTCCTTTGCTGGCGGAAATCTCTATACGCCTCAAGCGCAAGCCTCCACGCCCCTAACGCTGTACCATTCTTCGCGCCTCTCATCGTGAATATTCTCATTGTGGGATGAGCCTGCTTCAATTCGTCAATGCCGGGTAATTCTTCAGAGCATGACAGAGTTCCGAGTCCACGCCGAGTCCTTGAGCCTATTCCGCCGAAATTTACCCATCCTGATATGGCCATACGTATATCATCCGTTGCTGTTGCGGGATAAGTGAGAGTAACGGAAAATTTTAGCCCTTCCATAGCTATATCATGGCCGTTGCCGTCTTTGTCCTCAACAACGGGAAAAAGTGCGTATGACTCCGGGCCGTAACGCTCAAATCCAAAATCCTCATCGTAATACCTCATGCCGTTATCCTCATCGATTGGCGGGCATTTCACGCTGATATTGACGCTACTGGGCTTGGTGAAATTCCTGCTGGCCATGCCCCATAAAGCTGACTCGGATTCGCGCAACTCATTACCCGTAATGCCATTAGCGCGGAAAATACGCCACCATTCACGGAGATTCCCGCGCACTGAAGGAACTCGCACAGGCTCTGACACGCATACTTCTGGGGATTCGATTCCTCCTCCCATCATTGGAGTCTCTAGCGTGAATGTGTATGTCTCTGTGATTATGTTGTTGTCGGGGGGGATTTGTGGCAAATGTTGGGGAACGTCCAAAGTTTGAATGACGCGCAAAATATTCTCCTCTTTCCGTATTATTCCAGCCCTCGCCCTATAGAATCAATCACAACCGAGCTTCCTTCCTCATGGCAGAATCCGCGCATATGTCCTTCATTCCACAGGTCAAACTCATGTGTTGAGACTCCCTGCTGAGTTTTCAGCTTCTTGTAGTCAACACTCTTCAGGCCGTCCATTTTTCCGCCTGACAGGAACGCCGATAACATATCGATTCTGCTGTTGAGCCATCCCGTATGAAGTCCATTAAGCTCCCCCGCAAGCCTCATCATCTTATCCGTATACCTGATATTCGCATTCAAAGGAGGTAAAAGACTCTCGCGATATATTTCATCCTTCATCTTATCCCAAATGATTTTGCCCCATTCCGACAAACAGCAACTCTTGCCATCAGACATAAGGAGAGTATCAGGTATTCCAGCGCATTCGTGGCGGTCAAGAACAAGCTCAAGCTCGCCCATTTTCCTGAAGGCTGTCAGATTCTTGCGTACGGATTCTTTTGCTTGCGCGTCAAAATCAACGGGCATTCTCGGAATCGTAAGCAATCCACCCGCCTCAAAGATATATATTGTCTCGTCAGCATAGAACATTCCAAGCGTCTGCATATATCCCTGAAGCGATTTGAAGCCGCCTACGAGGTTGAATATTACACGGTGATTTGAATCGCGTTCACCAAGTGAATCGCAGCACCATTTGACCAGATTATTTATGCCTGCGTGGAAGTCGTCAACATTTGCTGTGTTGAGGCTGTCAATTTTCTGTATGATGAAGTTCACGCCGTTATGCATTCCCCATTCCTGAATGAGCCTCGCTGCTTCTGCGCCCTGATATGTGTCAGTGTGAATGAGCCAGTGAATATCGCCCGGCGTGTTTAATGCGCGTCCTTTGCTTTCGTAGTAGTCAATGAGTCCGTGAAGTTCAGCCGAGAGTGATTTTGCGGCGTTGTTGTCGGCGTGTTCTAGGGCTTCTTCCTGATGCATTATTATTGTGTCGAGGGCTTGTAGGTCTTCGGGGGTGTATTGGGATTGTTGCAAGTTTGAGCGTTTATTGATGAATTTCCTTGTGGCTTCATCATGGCCATGAGTGATTGTGCTTGTCCCGCATGTAGTTACGGTGATAAGGTTCATGGCTGTGTATGTCCTCCGATTGAATTGGGATGCGGAAATTATATATTATGGTGTGAGAAAAAAAATAGCCCCCTAGTTTAATTTAGGAGGTTATGCCCATATTAGGAAGGTTCGTAATATGTCGCCTTGACAGGATGTTGGAGCAGTTAAGTTTCAATCCCTCAACAGGAAGGTTCAAAATGGGTTTACCCCCATCACAAAAGACGGCCTTTGTTTTAATCCCATATTAGGAAGGTTCATAACTGAAACCGGGCGATCCGGAAGTAACGGTGTACGCGTTTCAATTCCTCAACAGGAAGGTTCAACGCAAGATATTCTAACACGCACACTCATTCACGGCAACAAATCTCATTCCACCTTCGTAACACACCCCCAACCCCCGCTATTTTTCGCGCCTAATCCACAATCTAATACGGTCTGCAACAATTCTTCCGGGCCGTCAAGCCTGAATTTACCCCACCAGCCTTTTATCGGCATGAGTTTTCGCTGGTCATAGAGGGATATTCTCTCCTTGAGTGTTCCCAGCGGCGTAATATCGAGATTTCCGGGCGGTATGTCGTGTTCAGGGTTGAGAGCCATAAATTTACGGGCGGCGTTCTTGCGTATGAACTCGGTGAACTCTGGCTGATTTGGTGCGTAATAGTGGGTGAAGGATTTTCCGCTGTCCATGACTGACGCAGAGTAACACGTTACGGGCGATAATGTTCTGACAATCAGCGAATTTCCCTGAGCTATTTGGCGTTGTAGCTCAGCTTTCACGACCTCGCATAACTCATTGCCCAATCTCATATGGCCTGCTCTCATTGCTCCTGCGACAAAATCATTTGCTGTGTCATCGAATGGCGTGGAGATTGTGATTCTCATGGGGGCGGTGAAGATTATCCGTCTATGCTCGAAAATTGGCCGTGTGTCTGAAGCTGGCCAGCCCAAAGCAAAAAGTTTCATGGTACGTCCTTTGACGTTGTAGCCTTCGTTGTGGAGGAAGTCTGCTTTGTCTGATGGAAGGAGGGAATATATTGCGGCTTGTAGCATATGGAGGTTTGCGGAAGGGAGTGTGATTTTATGCGCTGGGGAGTCGAGCCAGAATGTTATGTGCATTTACGCGAGTGGCTATAATGTCCAGTCGTCTAATTTGAGGCCGTCAATGCGGGAAAATTCCTGAGTGTTGTTTGTGATGAGTGTTGCGTTATAGGCGAGGGCTGTTGCGGCTATGAGCATGTCATGATAGCTAATGAGCATTCCTTTGCGTTCGAGGTCAGCGCGTATTTTGCCATATGCGATTGCTTCAGGGAGGTCGAACTCTATTATTTCAAAGTTTGACAGAAAGCTTGATGTGTCTTTAAGTGTTTCAGCGGCTTTCTTGCTTTTGCGCGCACCATGCATAAGTTCCGCAACTACAATGGCGGGAATTTTGATGCTCTTAAGCCCGTGTTGTATGATTCTTAACCTTATTGTGTCTTTAAACTGACTTTTGCGCATATAGAAAATGCATATGTTTGTATCAATGAAGTACAGCATACCTTACACAGCCTTCTCCACGTGTGAGATAACTTCAATTGCAGGCGGAACAGAATCAGGAGGAACAGAATCAGGAGGAACAACAAACGTATCATCATCAATCTTGCCACAGAATGATAATACCCTCTGCAAGTGAGCTTCTTTCTCTTCTTCGGTCATCATGCTTTCATCCCAGAGCTTTCTTGCTTCAAATTCTTCTTTTGTCATAATGATTTTCTCCTTTCATCGGGATATTGGCATTATAGCATGAAAAAACCCCCCGCCTTTCACAGCAGGGGGCATATCCTCATACGCAACTCACTCCAAGAAAAACACCTGTTCAAGTTTTGGCTGCGCTCCCGTAATGGGATCCATCTCCATCACCATAACGTCCTTCATGTACTCATTCCAGCGGTCAACAATCTCGCTTTCCGCCTGAGTCCTTGCGGCAAAGTCGACTCCCTTCTCGCACTCATAGTACCCGAAAAGCTCATCGCCAACGTTCCAGATTGTGTAGTTGCGAATCCCGGCGGACTTCAGCAGGTCTTTCAGCTCCGGCCAAATGTTATCGTGCCGCCTCCTGTATTCCGCGAGCATTCCCGGCTTGACTGTTGCCTTCCACGCGTAACACTCCATGTAATACCCTCCTATTCGCAAAAAGAAAACCCCGCGGGGATTCCACGGGGTAATGTCTCAATGTCTGTTACAGAATGTTGATCCACGCATCAACGGTTTCTTTGTTGAACGTGTTGAGCTTGTTGAGGAAGCTGATTGTACCGCCGTCAGCAGCCTTCTCGATCGTCAGAGTTCCGACCTCTCCGGCGTTGAAAGTCTCGCCCT
>JAFSKY010000188.1 GCA_017448685.1 Synergistaceae bacterium | reverse complement strand
GCCTTCCTGAACTCGGCCATGACCTCACGCCCTGAGAAACCTCCCTCCGCACCGCATGGGTCTTCACAGTATGCGAGGCACTCCTTCAGCTGTGGGGCAATCTCTAACGCTTCTTTGAGGCTCCAGCATCCGTTAGGGTCAAGGTCAACGCGTGCATTCGGAAACGCCGCTTTGATGGCCTGCACCGCTTTAAGCTCCTCTTTTGGGGGCAAAACTCCACCCTTCAGCTTGAAGTCCTCGAAGCCGTATTTCTCATGCGTGGCTCTTGCGAGGGCGACAATCTTCTCAGGCGTTAAGGCTTCCTCATGGCGCAACCTGTACCAATCGCAGGGGGAGTCGGGTTCTTCCTCATATGGGAGGTCTGTTTTCTTGCGGTCGCCAATGTAGAATAGGTAGCTGAGGAATCTGACGCGCTCACGCTGAACGCCATCACCCATGAGGGCCGCGGCTGGAACGTCAAGGAATTTCCCCATGAGGTCAAGCAATGGAGCTTCAACCGCCGTAACGACATGTACACCCGTGCGAAGGTCAAACGTCTGCAATCCGCGCACGTCATCTTTGATGTTAGCGTCCAACCATTTGCGCACCTGATTCAGAGTGTTCTTGTAGTCGGCGATTCTTGTGCCTACAACGAGGTGTTTGATGTCTTCGAGGGCTTTCGTAATTTTCTGGCCTCCGGGAACTTCACCGCAACCGAGATTGCCGGATGAGTCCTCAAGGATTACGATGTTGCGCGTGAAAAACGGCCCATGCGCCCCGGACAAATTCAGCTCCATGCAGTCATGGCCGGCCACCGGGTAAATGTCCATGCGTTTTATTGTCGGTATCATTCTGTAAATATGCCTCCTTCAGTCTTTGACTCCCATTTTCTCCAAAGCTCCACCCTTCATGTTGTCGTAAATCGAATATCCCAAGAATATAGCGATTAACGCCCAAATCACGAGGGCTATAGGTCTCTGGAAGAACACTGCCAAATCGTAATTGTTGCCTTTCACAGCCTCGATGAAATATTTTTCGAGGTCTTTTCCGAGTATGAAGCCAATCAAGAATGGTGCTGTAGGAAGCCCGATTTTGTTCATGACAAATCCGACAACACCAAACAGCAACAAGCACCACACATCAAACATGACTCCTGAACGTGTTGCGTAAGCTCCAACAATGCACATGAGGAGGATTACAGGGTACATTCTTGCACTCCTGACCTTGACGACCTGAGATATGAGCTTTATCGGGAAGAACATCACAATGAACATCAAGACATTGCACACAACAAGTGCCAGAAGTATCTGATTCCATATGTCTGGATTCTGGCCAATGAACAGCGGCCCAACCTGAATCCCCTGAAGCAGGAACGCCCCAATAAGCACAGCCGTTGTAGCGTCGCCGGGAATGCCCAGCGATAACAGTGGGACGAGCGCACCACCTGTGAGTCCGTTGTTGGAGGATTCTGACGCTATGAGTCCTTCAGGCGCGCCCTTGCCCATCATTTCGGGATGCTTGGAGAAGCTCTTTGCTTGGCTGTATGCTATGAGTGATGCGGCACTTCCTCCTACGCCCGGAAGAATCCCCATGAACGTACCCAGCAATGATGAGCGAATCACGTTGACGACCTGCCCTTTGAAGTCGGAGAACGAGAATTTGCGCGCACCTTCAACCGTAACGCCTTCTTCAAGGTTGTTACTTTGCATACCCTTTTCGGCCTCTTGGAACATCTGAGCGATTGCGAACAGCCCTATCAGCAATGGTAAAAGCTGGAATCCGCTCCGTAACTCGTTCTTGAGGAAATCGGGAACCATGCGCATACGGTTGTTCATTGACAGCTCACCGACAAGACTCAGCAACACTCCCAAGAAGCCCGCGAAGACTCCCTTTGTCATTGAGCCTTTTGACAGAGCCGCGATAACAGTCATGGCGAAAAGTATGATGAGGAATTTCTCGATTGCTGAGAACTTTATGGCCATTTTCGCGAGGGGCGGTGTGAGGAATGCCAGAACGATTAGCGAGATCATTCCGCCGAAAAATGACGCTGTGATGCCGATTTTGAGCGCACGTTCAGACTCTCCACGTCTAGCCATCGGGTAACCGTCAAAGCCTGTGCAGACGCTTGAAGGAGTCCCGGGAACGTTGATGAGAATAGCGGGAATGAGTCCGCCAGAGATTCCGCCGACATAGAGTCCCAACAGCAAATAGAGTGCAGGAACAAGCGAAAATGCGTAAGTCATGGGAAGGAACACGGCAACGGCCATTGTTGCGGTCATACCTGGGATTGCCCCGAAGATTATACCTACTGCCGTTCCGAGAAGCGCAAGACCTAAATTAAGTAGCATGATGATATTTCCCTCCCTTTATGGCAGTGTTATGTTGAAGACCTGGAAGAACAGATACCAGACTCCCCACGAGCCTGCGAGCGCGATAATTGCTGAGATTATTACGCTCTTGAACTCGAAGGGCTTTCCCGGCTTCATCTCGAAAAGTACGTTGAACAGGAATATGAATATCACGCTGGCCCATGCAAAATGGAGAATAGGCAAGCAGACTATGTAGAGTATGAAGAGTATCAATGACCCCCATAATTTGACTTTGTCGTAATTCTCGCGGAAGAAGTGATACCCCTTGAAGTTGATGAAGGGAGTCCCTTCCTTTTTGCACTTGATTGCGCGCTGTATGAGTATGACAACGAGAAGAATTGCGCAGATTGCTCCGATAAGGTACGGGAAGAAGTAATGCATGTTCCTTATCTTGAGCCATTCCCTTAGCATTTTTTGCAACTTTATACGCCTCCTTTAAATGTGAAAGCCTCCCCCTTCAGGGCGTGAAAGGGGAGGGAGTTTTTTGCGTGAGGATTACTCTAAATCTTCAATGTTGGGGGCTTCAGCGAGAACTTTCTTGATTGAGTCGCGCTTTGCATAGATGAATTCTTTTGCTTCTTTGCTGGGAAGCGTGTTGCCTGCGTATGTCATTTTGGCCATGTCGCTCTGGAAATCTGGATCGGCCTGCATTTCCGCGACAGCCTCATCAAGCTCTTTCACGACCTCGTCAGGTGTTCCTTTGGGAAGGTAGATGAGGAAATCCTTTGAGAAATACACGGCTTTTCCGTCCATAGTGATTCCCATATCGCCGTAAACAGGAAGGTCAGCGCGTCCCGGAACTTTGTCGAGTATTCCGACATATTTCAGGGCTAACTGCTCGTCAACGCCTTCAGCTGTGTACTGTAGGAATGAGCTGTAATCGCCGAAAATGACATCCGCGTTGTTGTCCCAAAGCTGCTGTAACTTTGTGTCAGTTGAGCCGCCGAGAACGAAGCGCATTTGATTGGCGACATCCTCACCATAAGTATTTTTGAGCCACACATAATAGATGACGAATCCGAGATTGCTGACGCTCCCAAGCTCAACGGATAATCTCACTGTGCGTGAGGAATCAGCTTTGAGCCATTCAGCGAGCTCTTTCATGTCATTGTAGGGTGCGTTCCTTTTTGCGGCGAAGCAAGAGCCTGGGTTCTGACCTACGCGGGGGCCTATGACCATGTTTTCGAGGTCGTATTCCTCGCCATAGCTCCCGAAGAGGACTCCGAGATAAGTCATGTCATGGAAGATCATGAATGTCATACCATCTGGGGCGGCACTCTGGATTGTAGCGAAGGCTTCATTTGCGCCGATTGGGTCAACCTTTGAGCTGCACTTCAGGTATTTCTGGAGGTATCTGTTGACGATGTCGGCGACCATGTAGCTATCTCCTGAGACGGCAGTTGAGCCAATGACGATGCGGACTCTTTGCCCCTCATAGACAGATGCGGCGGCCATAGGGGCGAAGCAAAGAACGAGAACGAGAATTGACGCGACAAATTTCTTGTTCAGCAAAATAGATCTCTCCCTGCTGTTTGTTATTGTGTGAAAAAATTTTGGATAGTGAGATTATATCATGATGAGTGAGAAAACAGCCTGCGTTGAAGTGATATGCGTGGGCATGTGAGATTTTTGGCGGGCATGGTGTGAAGGTGTGTAAGGCATGGAATTTTTGCGGTGGGTTTGCGTGTTAGATTGCCGGGTGTTTTTGGGCTGGCATGTCGTTAGAGCGTGTAAGGCGTGGAATTTTGCGGGGCGATTTGCGTATGAGATTGCCGGGTGTGCATATTGGCGGACATGGCGTGAAGGCGTGTAAGGCGTGGGATTGTTGCGGGGCTGTTTGTGTGTAGGGTTGCCGGGTGTGATTTTTGGGCTGGCATGGTGTGAAGGTGTGTAAGGCGTGAGATTGTTGCGGGGCTGTTTGCGTATGAGATTGCCAAGTGTGCATATTGGCGGGCATGTCGTGAGGGCGTGTAAGGCGTGGGATTGTTGCGGGGCTGTTTGTGTATGAAATTGCCGGGCGTGCATATTGGCGGGCATGTCGTGAGGGCGTGTAAGGCGTGGGATTGTTGCGGGGCTGTTTGTGTATGAAATTGCCGGGCGTGCATATTGCCGGGCATGGCGTGAGGGCGTGTGAGGCGTGAGAATTTTGCGGGGCTGTTTGCGTGTTAGATTGCCGGGTGTTTTTGGGCTGGCATGGTGTGAAGGTGTGTAAGGTGTGAGATTGTTGCGGGGCTGTTTGTGTGTAGGGTTGCCGGGTGAGATTCTTGGGGGGCATGTCGTGAGGGCGTGTAAGGCGTAGAATTTTTGCGGCGTAATTAGGTGTGGGATTATTGCATATGATTTTTGCGAGTGTGTTACGTGCTTAATGGAAGCGTGAAAATTGTGTGTGAGCTTTGTGGGGACGAGACAACCTACGTATTTTCGTGAACATTCTGCTGCGTCATGGAATGCCTTTGCGTTCTCGCGTCCCCTTTAACGTTAAGCGGCAACCTTAATCTCGCCTGATATGCTCCGTCCGTTTTGCGTGAATTACGGCTCATATCACTGGGCAAAAAAAACAGCCTCCGTATTCACGAAAGCTGCTACTATGTTATTGTCATGGTATGTCCTCTAGCCGTCCCCAAACAAGCCGAGAATGTCGGACAAGTCTACGGTGTCATTTTGTTCTTCGACTCGTGATTTTATTGCGGAAGTCTCATCCTCAAGTTTTTTTCTTGCTTCAAGAATGCTTTTTGCCTGCTCAAGCTGTTTAATCGCCGCTTCCCTGTAACCTTTGTCATAAAGCAACATAGCCGCGTTAGTGATATAGCCTCCTAAGAAAGCCTCATATTTTCTCGCATCAGCTTGTGAAGAGTCGTTGCCCTCATTGAAACGGCCAGCATATTCCCTTGCGAATTTCTCAGCTTCCCATGACAATAAATCTTTGCTGATTGCGGCGAGTTCATCAAGCATTCTGTCGAACTCAGTTTTTGTTGAGACTTTGTCAACGTATCTTTCTCCTGATGTGAAATCATACTTGAGTTCGAATGCTTCAGGCTCATCCGTCAAGACTTCAGGCTGTTCACCATCACCGTTTGCAGTTTCAGCAGACTCACCCGTCAACGATTCAGGCGTTTCATCATCACTGCTCACAGTTTCAGCGGTCTCATCCGTCAACGCTTCAGGCTCTTCACCTTCACCGCTCACAGTTTCAGTAGCTTCACCCGTCAATGTGTCAGGCTGTTCACTCTCAGTGTTCACAGCTTCAGCAGTCTCATCCGGCAATTCGTCAGGCGTGTCATTCTCCGCGCTTGCAGTTTCAGTAGACTCACCCGTCAATGCTTCATGTTGTTCACCATCACCACCAACAGGCGCAACGGCTTCTTCTGGCAATGTTTCAGCTTCATCCGTCAACGTGTCAGGTGTTTCATCCTCCACGCTTGCAGACTCACCCGCTAATGTCTCATTCTCTGTTTCTGCTGGAATTTCCGGCTCATCATGGGCTGTTTCCGGCTCAAATTCTGCTTCTTCCGTCCGTCTGTCTATGAGGCTGTGAAGCTCAGCAATCGTTGTAGGCTCTGGCAGTTCTGGCTCAATTTCAACCTCTTCAGCTGGAACAACAACAGGAGGCCGCAGTATTTCCTCCTGCAAAGCCTCTTGCTTCTTCCTCAAAGCCGCTCTCAGAAACGGCATCTCTTAGCCTTCCCCCAATGCTGACGACATAAGCCCGTCAACACATTTCACATACCCGGCCGGGTCATCGGGCAATACTCCCTCAAGAATCATCGCCTGCCCATAAAGCACCCTCAGCATGTCAGCGGCTCTAGCGTCATTGTTTTTCGCCAGCGCAACCAGCCTTTTCACAGCAGGATTTTCCGCGCCAAGCTCAAGAGTCCTTTTCATTGTGGGAGGTGTCTGGCCTGCTGAACGCATAAGATTCTCCATCCTCAATGACATTCCGCCGGGAGCGTCCCTCAAACACGCTGGAGAACCCGCAAGAACCAGCTTCACGCCTTCCAGTTTGTCGCCGAAGACCTCATGTGCTAGCTCCCTTACAGGCTCAAATTCCGCGTCAAGCTCCTTCAGCCTGTCATCGTTGGCTTTCTTCTCGTCATCTGAATACGGTGTTACGTCATCGCGGGCAATGTTGAGCAAATCTTTCGAGTCTTCGTGAAGGATGAAATCGGCCTCACGCAATATAACTTCGTCAACCGGATCTGTCATCAACAAGACTTCATACCCTTTTGACGTGAACGGCTCAATTTTCGGCGATGCTTTGAGGGCTTCCACATCACCGCGCCCGGCTAGGCAATATATGCCTTTTTGGTCAGGCTTCATGCGGGATTCATATTCGGCTATTGTTGTCCATTCGTCATTGAGGGTTGTCCTGAAGAGGGATATTCCGAGAAGTGTTTTTACGTTTTCGGGGTCTTGTATGATGCCTTCCTTTAATACACGTCCGAATCCGTTCCAGAATTTTATGTATTTCTCGCGGTCATTCTCCATGAGCCTGCGCAATTCTGTGAATATCTTGCGCTGAGTGCTTCTGCGTATGACTCGCACAATAGGCTCATCCTGCAAAATCTCGCGGGAAATGTTCAACGGCAGATCCTCAGAATCAATCACGCCACGAATGAATCTCAGGTATTGCGGGATTAAGTCCTTGCAGTCATTCATGATGAAAACGCGATTAATGTACAGGCTTATTCCGCCGGACTCAGGATTCATGAACATATCATATGGAGGTTCTGACGGCACAAACAACAATCCCTTGAAATTCGTTGAGCCTTCTGCGTTTATGCGTATGTGCGTCAAAGGGGCTTGCCAGTCCCGCGCAATATGCTTGTAGAACTCTGTGTATTCTTCCTCTGTGATTTCGCTGTCAGGTCTTTGCCATATGGCTTTGCGGGAATTTATGATTTTGTCCTTGAAGTATATCGGCCATGATATGAAATCCGAGTATTTCGTGATGATGTCTCTTACTGTCCATTCGTTGAGGTAATCTTTTCCGCCATCATCAGCTACTGGCCTCATGAAAAGCGTTACGGTTGTTCCGCATTCACTGCGCTGTTCTGCGTCCTCAACGGTAAATGAGCCTTCACCTTCTGACGTGAATTTGTACGTTTCAGCACCGCCGAGCTTCCTCGTAATGACCTCGACTCTTTCAGCGGCCATGAACACGGAATAGAATCCCACGCCGAATTGCCCAATAAGCTCACCTTTTGCGCTGTCATCTTTTGCGGCTGTGAGAAATTCTCTCGTGCCAGATTTCGCGATTGTGCCAAGATATTTGATTATCTCATCGCGGGTCATTCCGATTCCGTTGTCGCTTACGGACAAAGTTTTTGCTTCGGGATTGATTTCTATCCTGATTTCGGGGTTGTCATTCTCTGCAAGCTCCGTGTCTTTGAGGCATTCAATGCGCCGTTTGTCGAGCGCGTCTGATGCGTTTGATATAAGTTCACGGAGAAATATATCTTTATTGGAATACACCGAATTTATCATCATTCTGAGTAGTTCGGCGGCTTCCGTCTGGTAATAGAATTTTTCCTCGCTCATAATTATTTGCCATAAAGCCGGAGGCGCGATAATACCCCCGGCCTTCTCATTCTCTCATCGCACGTGGTTATTCGGCGGCTTCTTCTTTTGCCTTCACCGCAAGATGCCCGCGATAATATCCGCATGACGGGCAAGCGTGGTGCTTCAGCGTAACTTCTCCGCATTTCGGGCAAGTCATTACTGCCGGGGCGTTCAATGCTCCGAGCCAGTTGGCTTTGCGCTGTGATGTGCGGGCGTGAGATACTTTTCTTTTTGGTGTTGCCATGATTTTGAATCCCCCTGTGATATTTATTGTCCGGCTGTGAAATTTCGCAGAGCCTCAAGCCTAGGATCTATGTCATCCCTTCTGCATGAGCATGAACCTTCATTGAGATCAGCACCGCAATCAGGACAAAGCCCCTTGCAGTCCTCACGGCATAAAATTTTCGTGGGAATCAGCGTGTAGATACTCTCCTGAATCTGTGGCATGACATCAACAACGCGCCCGGACAAATCCGCCTCAACGGTCATATACTCATCCAGCTCACCAGGCTCTCCGATGTTGCGCGGGTAATAAAGATACCCCAATTCCCCCGATATTTCAAGGCTCACAGGCTTTAAGCACCTCGCACACTCGGAATCGATGACAGCTGAAACGCCTATATTCACCGCAAGCAGGGACTCTTCAAGCCAACGCGCCGAAGCCCAAGAGTGAACGCCATTCGGAAAAACAAACTCCTGCCCGGCAAGATTCAGCAAGCCTCCGGGAAAATCCCATGACGCTGTAATTTCGGCCTCAGTGTCTCTTCTGGGCGGGAGGGGCAATAACGCTTTCTGTGTGTCGTCGAATAGGCTACGCAAATGCTATTCTCTTTGTCTCGCGGGCTATCATAAGCTCTTCATTCGTCGGAACAACCATAACCCTAACTTTTGAGTCGTCCGCGCTTACTGTGGCTTCTTTTCCGCGAATGTTGTTCTTCGCAGGGTCAATCTTCACGCCCATAAATTCGAGCTTCCTGCATACTTTCTCGCGTGTTGATGCGCTGTTCTCACCGATTCCAGCCGTGAACACGATAACGTCAAGTCCGCCCATAGCAACAGTGTACGCACCTATGTACTTGCTTATGCCGTATACAAGCATATCAATAGCGAGCCTTGCGCGGTCATTACCCTTTGCGGCTGCCTCTTCAACGTCGCGCAAATCACTGCTGACTCCTGAAATGCCGAGCAAACCGCTCTTCTTGTTCATAAAGTTGTTCATCTCATCGGCGGTGTATTTCGTGATGTTCTGCACAAACGGAACACACGCAGGATCCATATCACCTGTACGAGTTCCCATGAGGACACCAGCAAGCGGCGTTAATCCCATTGAGGTATCTACGCATTTTCCGCCGTTCACAGCACTGATTGAGCTTCCGTTACCGAGATGGCAAGTTACCATTTTAATGGACTCAATAGGCTTGCCGAGTATTTCAGCAGTCCTGAGCGCAACAAAATGATGGCTCGTTCCGTGCGCACCGTAACGCCTTACCCTGTGAGTCTCGTAGAACTCCCAAGGAAGTCCATACATATACGCGTAATCGGGCATTGTCTGGTGAAACGCCGTGTCAAACACTACAACATTCGGGAGCTTGGGCAGTGCGTGCTGAATTGCCTCGATGCCCATGATGTGGCCGGGATTGTGGAGAGGCGCAAGGGGTATGCATATGCGCAGGCCGTCCATGACTTTGTCGTCAACGAGGACTGACTCCTTGTAGAGGTCGCCGCCGGAAACTATGCGATGTCCGGCCGCTGAAATTTCGTCAAGCGATTTCAGAACGCCATGATTCGCATCAAGCAGAGCGTCAAGCACCAGCTTCATGGCCACTTTGTGATCTTTGATGGGCGTTTCAACCTTGAAGGGGTCTGCGCCTGTCTTCCTGTGAGTGAGGTTTGAGCCGTCTATGCCGATTCTATCAACGAGACCTTTTGCCGAGACTGACTCGTCTTCCATGTCAAAAAGCTGGTATTTGAGGGAGGAGCTTCCACAGTTGATTACGAGAATTTTCATGACGTTATATGAAACCTTCCTTTGCATATGAAAATGGCGGAGACGTAGAGATTCGAACTCTAGGAACAGCAAGCTGCTCAGTTGATTTCGAGTCAACCGCCTTCGACCACTCGGCCACGTCTCCACTTTGATGTGTTGTGTGATTGGGATTGACGAAATATTATAACCGCGCAATTATTTCATTGTCAAATCTTCATAGGCAGACTAGATAAAGCGACAATATATGAAGAGATTTTACTATACTGTAGTCATGTAACAGTAGACATAAGCAAAAAAGTGCTTTAGAGTATAACTTCAAAATTCCCAACTTATTATATTAATCATTCATTAGCTTGATATTTCGGAGAATATAACATGCCTGTGAAAAAATCTGAACTCTATTCAGTACTATGGGAAGCCTGCAACAAACTCCGCGGCGGTGTTGAGCCTGCACGCTACAAGGATTATGTCCTCGTCCTCCTGTTCTTCAAGTACATATCCGACAAGTACAACAATGATCCTTTCTCGGAGTTCACCGTCCCGGAAGGAGCCTCGTTTGATGTCCTGATTAACGCGAAGGGGAAGCCTGATGTCGGCGAAACAGTCAACATAACGCTTCAGAATTTCCTTGAAGCGAACGGTTTACAAGGTGCATTACCTGAAGTAAATTTTGAGAATGCCAGCGAACTCGGTACAGGCAAAGAGTTAATAGACAAGGTATCGGGTTTAATCGGAGTGTTTCAGAATCCCGCTCTCGATTTCCGCTCAAACAGAGCCAGCGGTGATGACATTATCGGCGACGCTTACGAGTATTTCATGATGAAATTTGCGCAGGAATCCGGCAAGAGCAAAGGCCAGTTTTACACCCCCGCAGAAGTCTCACGAATCATTGCCCGCCTAATCGGAATCAGAGACATCACCGAACGCGTAACACTCTATGACCCAGCAGCCGGAAGCGGAAGCCTCCTCATTAGGGCAGCAGATGAAGCCCCTCTCAGTTCTGAGGGTTACCCGCTCACGGAAATATACGGTCAAGAAATCGACTTTTCTACAGCCGGACTCGCAAGAATGAATTTCATCCTTCACCAAAAAGGCACCGCGGAAATAGAGAAAGGCAACACGCTGTCAGATCCACAATATAAAGACGACTTTGGGCAGTTACGGCGATTCGATTTCATCGTCATGAACCCTCCTTTTTCCTATAAATCATGGTCAGACGGCATAAACCCCGGCGCAGATATTTATCACCGTTTCGAGGGATTCGGCGTTCCTCCCGCGAAAAATGGCGATTACGCATGGCTGTTACACGTCATAAAATCCCTAAAGCCAAATGGCAAGGCCGGAATAGTTTTGCCACACGGAGTCTTATTCAGGGGCAACGCCGAGGAAGATATACGCATTAACCTCCTCAAAACGAAATACATCAAGGGGATAATCAGCCTTCCGCAAAATCTCTTTTACGGCACAGGAATCCCGGCCTGCCTTATGTTCATCGACAAGGAGAACGCCCCGGAACGTGAGCATATCTTCTTCATTGACGCAAGCGGCGGCTTCAGGAAAGACGGCAACAAGAACAGACTCCGTGAGCAGGATGTAGAGCGAATTGTGAGAGTCTACAGCACACAGGAAGAAATTGACGGCTATTCACGCCTCGTGCCTTACTCCGAAATCTTAGAGCAAAACGCAGGAAATATGAACGTCCCCCGCTACATACAGAAGCCCGATGACACGCTCCCACAAAACATAGCCGCCCACCTCAACGGAGGAATCCCGGAATACGACATCAATACGCTCGCCAAAATCTGGAGAATATCACCGTCCCTGAAGCAGAAGATTTTTGCGTTCACAGGGGGAACATACCGGCTTGCTGTCAGCGCGGAGGAGGCAGAGAAAATTTTTGAGGATGACGAAAGTTTACGCGCACAGAAATTCCGTGAGGCCTCAGAGATTTTCACGGCATGGGCGGATGAAGCACGTGAAGCCCTCCTGAACATCAACGGCGGCACCAGTCCCAAAATTTTGATACGCGGACTCGGCGACTCTATCCTGATATTTTATGCAGGCTCATTGATTGCTGACAGTTACAGCGTGTTCGACTGCCTCATGAATTACTGGAACGAGGCAATGCAGGATGACGTTTTCGTGATACGTGCTGACGGCTGGGAGGCCGGGCGCGGAATATCCTGCCAGCGCGACAAGAAGGGGAAAATCACAGGCTTTGACGGCGAATTAATCCCGCGTGAAATCATCGAGAGGGAATATTTTTCCCTTGAGCTTGGCGAAATAGAAGCATTAACGGATGAAATTGCGAGCCTTAATGCTGAGATTGAAGACCTGCGCAATGAGTCAGACCCTGACGGAGAATTATCGCCTGAGACACAGGAAGCCATATCACGCAAGGAGGACGAAGCCAGAGAGCTATCACGGAAGGCCAGGCGACTCCGCAAAGAGCTTGACGATGCGGTCATGAAGAAATATGCTGATTTGAGCGTCGGGGAAATCAAGAGGCTTCTGTTCGAGGCGAAATGGTTGGCGAGGTTGAGGCGGGATATTCTCGGCGAGATTGAGAGCGTACTGAATGCGAGTCTGTCGCGTCTGATGATGATTGCTGAGAGGTACGGGCGGACTCTCGGTGAGATTGAGAGTGATGCGGAAGGGTCGCGGGAAGCTGTGCGGGGTGCATTGGGGAGGATGGGTTACAGATGGTGAGTTATCCGGCTGACTGGGAAGAAATGAGGCTGTCAGAGTT
>JAFSKY010000187.1 GCA_017448685.1 Synergistaceae bacterium | reverse complement strand
CGTTGTAGGAGCAGACATCCCCACGCCTATACTTAGTCCAAGCACAGACGCTTTAGATCCCCTTCAAGCAGTTGCAGAGCCTCCCAGAGTCCGCCGTAGAATGTCGAAGTCCTGCCCTGAATGCGGCGCAATAGTCTCACGGGATAACAGGTTCTGCCCTACATGCGGAGCAAAGTTGTTTGTCGCACCTGAAGAGCTTGAATTGAATCTGACACAGGGTGAGAATGAGCTTCAAGAGGCCAGCGAGCAATTATTGATGCCCGGCGCGAATGAGATGCAAGAGTTTCAGGATGCCATGCAGGGAGCAGAAATAGTAGCTGAGGCTGAAAATTACGGAGCTGATGCAAGTGATGAGTTGACCCCACCAACAACTGAGGAAAATCACAGGGTACTAGTGAGTCCAAGAAGGGAAGATGACGAATACGACATGCGCGAGACTAGGCGCAAGACACGAGCAATGACGGCAGATACGGCGGCGGCGGCCTCGTATCAGGAATTTTCAAAGTACACGAAGCGGGCGAAGAAACGTAAGCGTTCAACAGGACGTAAAGTCCTAAGCATGATGCTTCTAGTAGCGGCGGTAGGAGGAGCTTTGTACTTCCTGCTAGGATTGAGGAAGCTCCCTCCCGGAGATTTGCCACCAATAGCGCAGAATAACTTGACCCACGTGAATGATGAGTTGCCAGTGAGCAATATTCCGCCAGTTGAGGATAACACGCCCTCACGCACAGACACAGCCGAACCCGTGAACCTCGTTGTCGCGGAAAACGTATTGCCTGACTTCAACCCTGACAGACTCCCCAAAAACGGCATAATCACAGGTAGTAGCGTGAATGTTCGAGCCGACCACAACACAAGCTCAGCACGAGTAACGCGCCTCAAAGTGAATAGCCGTGTTGACATCATCGGTACACACAACGTAACTTCAGGGCAATATGCGGGTATCTGGTACAACATTCGTACGGGCGGCAATGAAGGCTGGGTTTACGGGAAATACGTTCAGCCATTAGGGAGCGGGTTACCTTCAGGGTATTCGAGCGCACTGCTCAAAACGTTTGGGAGCAGCAGAAGCCAGCTTGTAGAATCACTCGGCAATCCAACGAGAAGCACGGGGTCAAGTGCTGAATGGCCGGGACTTACGGCAACCCTCAAAGGTGAGGACATTACGCGGATAAGGCTCACGAATGACAGCAGGGAGTTGCAGAACGGGCTGAAAACGGGAATGAGTCAGACGGCATTGCTTCAGATTATGGGTTACCCTTCAAGCCAGAACGGACGCACCATGAATTACAATGAGGGAACGAAAACGGGACTCAGTATACAGCTTGACCGAAATAGCGCGATAAGTTCAATCACAGTCAACGAGATTTAGCGCAAGGACACGAAAAAGCCCCCGGTGAAAGTGCCGGGGGTTATATTTTTGCTCACATTCCGAAAACTTTACGTGCCTCACTCATATTCTCGCGTATCTTCACGCCAAACGGACAACGCTTTTCACACGCCCCACATTTCACGCATTCCCCAGCATGATGTTCAAGCACCCTGTAATGTTCTCTCACAGTTTCAGGGATATTCGCATTCCCTCCTGCCTGCGCAAGGTTGAGGAATTTCGTTACGGCGGCAATGTCGATTTTCACGGGGCAAGGCTGACAGTGTGAGCAATACATGCAATGACCTTCCCAGCTGATTTTTGGGAATGACGCAAAAGCCACAGCGTAATCTTTTTCACCCTCTGAGGCACTCTCATACGCAACAGACTCCCGCAACTGTTCAACCGAATGCGCACCCGCCAACACGCACGCCACAGCCGGACGGCTCAAAGCGTATGCTATGCACTGATTCACGGTGAGTGCGGCTCCAGCAGGGGACATTTCAGCACTCAACAAATCTCCGCCACCGAAGCACTTCATGACGGTGATTCCGACTCCAAGACGCTGGCATGTCTCATATAATTTCTGGCGTTCAGGGTTCATGTTCGTGAGGTGGTTGGCGTAACTCTCATCCGCCCATAACTGTTCAACGTCCTCGCTTGCTGGCTGAAGGTCATAGCATGGATTTACGCTGAACATTAGCACCTCAATTGCGCCATCCATGACGGCCTTCAATGCTACTTGTGGATTATGTGAGCTGAGTCCGATGTGATGAATTTTCCCGGATGATTTAAGCTCGCGGGCGTAATCAAGTATTCCGTTGCGTATGATTTCGTCCCAGTCGCTTAACGCGTCGCAGTAATGAATCATTCCCACGTCAATGCAATCAACGTTGAGTAGCCTCAATGAGTCCTCAAAGCCTGCTTTGACCTCAGCAAGATTCCTCGTGCGCTCATACTGGCCATTTTTCCACACTGAGCAGATATGAGACTGGATGATGAATTTGTCCCTGCGTCCTTTCAGGGCATGGCCGATTGCCGAGCGTAATTCGGGATTTGAGGCGTAAAGGTCGAAATAGTTTATCCCGCATTCCTCTGCGACATCAAACAGCTTCGCACACATGGTGAAGTTATCCTCATTCATTCCCTCACAGCCCAAAGCAATCTCACTCACTTTGAGTCCTGTTGCGCCTAATTCGCGGTAAATCATGGAAAATTATTCCCCCTCATGAGATTTCCGGCCATTATAGCGGGTTCAAGGGGGGATTAGACAATGTCGCGCTAAATATCGAATCCGTGAGATGGGAATGGGATTTTGGAAAAGCTGAACGTATTAGCCTCGTATAGCTCAGAGCCACCCAGCTTTTTATAGGCGAGCCAGTCTTTTCCGCCCTTGTACACAATACCAAGGTCGTGGATATTCCGTGTGATTGTCTAGATATAATGGGAGTGCCTGTAACATTCCTCGATAAGTACAACCCTAAGCAGTTTGAGATTGTAGGACGTGCAGATGCGAATATAGCGAACGAAGGCAACCCGTACCACATACCCAGCTTCAGCGACAATGGGGGCGTACCCATGATTAACGGACGTTTTGTGTACAAGCGCATATT
>JAFSKY010000186.1 GCA_017448685.1 Synergistaceae bacterium | reverse complement strand
TCGCTATTCCCCGTGAGTAATTCCGCGCCCGTAAACCCGCTAAGGCTGTTGACCGTCATTCCGCCTTCTTCCGCTGAGGGGTAATACGGTCTTCCGCCGACATAAGATGCTCTGCCCCTCTGTGTTACGTCCGCATGAAGCTCAGTTGTGCCTTCAGGAATGTTCAAGTCGCCGCTTTCGTCTGTAACGTCGATTTCGCGGTAATACGTGCCTGCGTTGGGGATGTAAATCGCAAGTACAGACCTTCCCGGCTCGCCTGCTATGAGCGTGAATGAGAGCGTTGATTTGTCCTCGCTAGTTTCGGCCTCATTCCAGCCCGCACCCTGTGTGAAACTCACGGAGTCATAATCGACTTCAAGTGCTGAAGGATTGCCCGCTGTGAGGATTTCCCGTTTCATGTCCTCGCTGGCAAAGTCCCTTGAAAGCTTCAACATTGAGGGGAGCTTGATGGTGATATTCTCCGTTGTTCCTGTCTTCAGCGTGAGGGGCTGTTTAGTCAGATCCAGCTTGCGCCATTCAATCTCGGAATAACGCTGAGTCTCAGGCGCAAATACCCACGTGTACTTGGCGTTGTCCTTGAAGTACGAAATTCTGTAGGTGCTGTAGTAGTAGCTGTAGCTGTTGCCTATTGTCGTGCGCACGGGATAAGGTTTTGCGAAATCTGTATACTCCCTATCATTGACGCTGACGACTGGAATATTTGCCGCTACAGGAGTCTCCCAATCACCCGACCTCACAAAATACAGGTCATATCTGCGCGAATTGTCATCACGAATAACCTTGATGAACGGAACAATGTCATTCTTCCCTATGTTTATGGGCTTCATGTCCGCGGCTTCGTGGATTACTCCAGCACCCTCGACAACATCCGGTGAAGTGTATATGTTCCACATTATCCGGTTTCCTGACATAGCACCAAGAAAGTCGTTAGTGTAGTTGCTTATGCCGTAATCAATGAACTGCCCCGCATAAGGTGAAAGCTCTGGTGTGTAAGGTGTACCATCCGGGTTAGTGCCGTTGCTGTTGCTGTTCCTGTATTCTGACTGAGCCAGCCTGAAATTTCTCCCCTGATAGTACGAGTCCCCGCTCAAAACCGTAAGAGTCCCAAGCGGCAAATCACCCGTCCCAGAATAATCCTTCTTGACCATTCCGCCGAATAATACATCTCCAGCGACAAAGCAATTCACGCCGGAATAGTCCGCTCTACCGTCATCCTTCAGTGTTACGCTTCCGCTTGTAACGTAGGTGTAGTACAAACCGAAGCCACTGAAGGGGTTTGACGGCACTTCAGACGCTTGGGCAACGCAGGCCGTACACAGCAATACGACAAGCAATGCCCATGAACAAAATTTGCTCATAGAAATACCCTCCTGTGTGTGTTGAAATATGAAAATATACTGGATTTTTGCTGCGTGAAATACATAGTACCCTTTGAGTATTGAAACGTCAAGGATTGAATCTGTTATACTTGCTGACAGTACAATCCCTAAAATTAAGGAGGCTTAGTAATAGCTAACAAAAACTTGTAAATAGCTGTATATTCTCAATACTTTTATTATCTAAGAAAGGAGGTGTACCGTTACAGGAGAACTAAAAAATTTCTGGCTGACATAGCGTGATAGAATCTGTATAAATTGGTGTCTCATTGAGAACTGGATATAGGTGGTTGGGCAGAGAAAATATAAACGATAACCAAGCATACAGGTTTTGTCCGTAAAATATCCAACCTTATCGATGCGTAGATATATATGTACCGATACGTTAGTCGGGAATTGAAGCCTCTGGAGCGTTATACCAAACGTTAGTAGCAGAACACCGTGAAAGCGGACGCGTTGAACGAGGAATGAAGCGGAAAAGTTAGTTTTTATAGGAAACTTACCAACTTTTTACCAGTCTTCTGTAACGGCTGAAAGAATTGGACTTAACCACATTCTTCAACATTGCCGGAGGAGTTGCGTTGTTCCTTTACGGAATAAGACTCATGAGCGAGGCACTTCAGTTCATTGCGGGCGACAAGATGCGCCAACTGATAGGCACACTCACGAAAACGCCACTTCGCGGAATATTCGTAGGCATCATCGTTACGGTGCTGATACAGTCAAGCACAGGCACTACCGTTATGACAGTCAGCTTTGTGAACACGGGACTGCTTACGCTGAATCAGGCATTAGGCATAATCATGGGCGCGAACATTGGAACAACGATAACAGCTCAGATTATAGCCTTCAAGATTGAGGCGTTCGCATTACCGTTAGTGTTTTTCGGGGTATTCGTGTCGATATTCGCGAAGAAGAAAATGATCGCGTACCTTTCAAGCGGCATTGTGGGACTTGGCCTTCTCTTTATGGGTATGCAGATAATGGGAAGTGCTACTCACGTCATATCACAGCACAAAGACATGTTGCTTATGCTCAGCCGCAACCCCATAACAGGAGTCATTGCCGGAATGATTCTCACAATCCTCATACAGTCCAGCGCAGCCACAATAGGACTCACGATGGCTGTAGCCTCGCAGGGACTCATAGGGCTTGACGCGGCAGTACCGATAATTCTCGGCGACAACATCGGCACAACCCTAACGGCTATAGTCGTCTCAATGGGAGCTTCACGCCCGGCAAAACAGGCAGCAGCAGGTCATGTACTCTTCAACCTTATAGGGACAATAATATTCTTGCTTGCATTCCCGCTCTATAAGGAGATAATTCTATGGAGCAGTCCCGACATAGGCAGGCAAATAGCCAACGCACACACAATCTTCAACGTACTCAACACAGTAATATTCTTCCCATTCGTATCACTTCTAGCCAAGCTCATATCAACAATCATCCCAATACGCCCGGAGGACAAGCCCGAAGATGTCATGTACCTTGACCCGAAACTCATCACGATTTCGAGCGCAACAGCTGTTGAGGCCGTGAAAGATGAGCTTCTTCACATGGGCAATGTAGTTCACAGGATGTTTGACCTTATACGTGATACATTCTTCAACTTTGACGAGGCTAAACTTGAGGAACGCCGCAAGAAATTCGACCTCCTTGAAGACACCGTGAACAAAATCACCCGCGCAATCTCAGAATATGCCTCCGAAATATGGCAACGTGGAGTCAGTGATGAGATTTCGACCGTTTTAGGCTGTTACGTGAATGCATCTCTTGACCTCGAAAGAATCGGTGATAGGGCAGAAAACCTCATTGAGCGCGCCGATGTCATGAATCATTATCTGTCAGAGGAAGCTGTTAGTGAGTTCCGCGACATGTACGAGACAACATGCCTTGCGATTGACACAGCTTTATCATCAATACAGCATGAAAGCTCCGCACAGGCTTGGCAAGTCATACGTGAGCTTGAGAAAAAGATTGACGGGCAGGAGAAGAAATACCGCAAGAAGCACATTGAACGCCTCAACCGCGGCGAATGCGACCCCGAAAAAGGCGTGAACTTCATCACCCTTCTGTCAAACCTTGAGCGTATTGGCGACCACAGCAACAACATAGCTGGCTACACCCTCGACATTCTCGCCATGAGTGGTAAGGCGTAACGTTGCGTAAATATTTCCTGCCTGCGCTGGCCGTGATTATCCTTGTGGGATTCGCGTGGCTATGGTCAGTCAATGAGATCAACCCGGAGCGCGTTACGGTGATATTCGGATCTCCGGCCATGTATGACTCAGAAGGCAGACTCTTTCACGTGAGATTGTCGCCTGCGTCAGAATGGCAGATACCTATTCCGCTCGCCGAAATGGGCAAATGGCTTCCACTTGTGGCAGTGAACGCTGAGGACGGGAGATTTTACCGCCACTCTGGAATTGATTTCGTCGCAATGGCGCGGGCGGTTGCTCAAGATATATTGCGTTGGGATGTCGTTTCAGGAGCATCAACGATAACGAGTCAGGTTATACGGCTTGCGGTGTCAGAACGTGAAGGAAGGAAGCGTACTCCCTCCACAAAGGTTCGTGAGTTCATTATGGCATTGAGGCTTGAACGTGAACTCAGCAAGGACAAAATCCTCGAATGCTATTTGAACCTCGCGCCTTTTGGGGGGAATATACGCGGGGTACAGGCTGCCTCACTGATATATTTCGGCAAAACAGCCTCGCAGATTTCTCCGGGTGAAGCATGTCTGCTCATAGGTATGCTCAAAGGCCCAACGCTTTACCGTCCTGACACGCGCCCACAATCGGCCATGAAACGACGCAGCGAGATCATATCCCTCATGGAACGCAAAAAGGTCTTCACACGTGAGGAGGCCAGACGCGCAAGACTTGAGGAGCTTCCCCGGCGGAAATTCGAGCTTCCTTCGCGAGCATGGCATTACTCAGAGCTTGTATTCTCACGCAACCCAGAGCATTCAGAACGATATGACACCGCGCTTGACATTGAGACACAGACCAAACTTGAAGCGATATTGCGACAATCCCTGAACGATTTTCCCTCAGATGTAACACTCTCAGCGGGTATTGTGGAGAATGAATCCGCGAGTCTTGTTGCGTGGGTCGGCAATGCACGATTCAGCTACAGGAAGGATGCTCATTCGGCCTCATGGGTAGACTGTGGCAGGTCTCCGCGTTCACCAGGCTCAACGCTAAAGCCATTCGCATATCTCTGCGCAATCGAGCAAGGTATATTGTCGCCTTCAACACTCCTCGCTGACACGTCAATAGCATTTTCAGGACGCGCCCCCAGAAATTTTGACCTCACATACCGCGGAGCAGTTACAGCACGCACAGCCCTTCATGAGTCATTGAATGCCCCGGCGGTTCGTGTCTTGCGTTCTGCCGGGAATGACTCCGTGCTTACGTTCATGAGGCAAGCGGGGTATCGTCATTTGACACAGCCAGCGAAATATTACGGCGACTCTCTGATTCTCGGCGGATGTGATGTAACTCTGCTTGAACAGCTTGAAGCGTACACGTCTCTTGCGTCATTGGGTGTGCATCGTCCGCTGAGGCTTCTTCGTGAGAACGTGCAGACAAGTGAACGGCTTGCGAGTGAGGCGGGTTGCTGGATAACTGGCGACATGCTGAAACATGACGGTGAATTATCGCTATTTGCGCGTGGGACATTGGGCGGTAAATGGCAAGTTGCGCTCAAAACTGGAACGTCATACGGGCTTCGTGATGCGTGGGCTTGCGCGTGGACACCAGATTACACCGTTTGTGTTTGGGCGGGAAGGCCAGACGGTTCAACGTGGGAGGGCTTAGTCGGTGCGAGGGCTGCTGCTCCCATAGCTGTGAAGGTGTTGCGTGTTGTGTCGCCTAAATCTACGTGGTATGAGCGTCCTGAAGGTGTAATTGCTCGTCGTGTGTGCAGTCTTTCAGGGAGGCCGCCTACAGCTTTATGTCCGTCCGTAAAACTTGAATGGGCTATTGACGGCGTAACGCAGACTCTTCCGTGTGATATGCATGGTGTGAAGTCAGCTGTGAGGATGCCTAGTGAGTTTGGGGCGGGTCAATCGTCCGGGAAAATCTCGCGGCTGAACATAATATCCCCCATTCCGGGAGCGTCATACTTTGCTGCACCTCTTGACGTTGAGCGAAGAATCCCAATGAAGGCCGAGGGTGCGAGGGGAAATATATGGTGGTATCTTGACGGCGAATATATTGGGATGTCTCATGCTGGGCGAGTGTTCTTTCATGCTGTGCCAGATGGTGAGCATGTTGTGAGTGTGGCGGATGAGGCCGGGAGGAGTGCTGCTGTAACTGTGAGGGTGTTCACTCCCGGCAGGCGGTCTCAGGGGGATTTGCTGTTCTAGTGTTGAGCCATTGAAGGAGGAGTCTTGCTTCGAGGGATTTCATGTATTCGGCCATGAAAGCGTAGTCGGGGTTGCCGGAGGGGTCTACCGGGAGCATGATTTGTTGTTCCTGCATTCGCGCATCGTTGAACTTGTAGCCGTATGAGTATTTCGCCTTTTGCTGATGTATTGCTGCCTTCATGAACAGGTATATGTACTCGTTGCCGTCATGCCCCTTAATGTGAAAGCGTTTGACATCGTCAGAGAACATACACACATAGGGATGATAGAAGCACTCGCACACGCTCCCGTTGTAGTTCACGCCCAGAACGTTGCTGTCCTCAGAGTCATTAGTGCCAGAGATGAAAGCCGTTACTCCGTTGTTGTGGTCTGATGCTCCTACAAACGGAATATTTCCCGGTGTCATGTCCTCTTTGCGAAGACGTTTGCCGGG
>JAFSKY010000185.1 GCA_017448685.1 Synergistaceae bacterium | reverse complement strand
TTCCATCGACAAAAAGAATCACATGACCGACAGCAAGCCAACCTCAAAGAAGGATGACACATCAGACGATATTTCAGCGTTTGACCTGATTATGAGGGACAAAGAGCGGCTATTGAGCATGGGTGAGCCTGTGAGATTCATATTCTCACATTCTGCGCTTCGTGAGGGTTGGGACAATCCCAATGTATTCCAGATTTGCGCATTGAGGAACAGCACCAGCGATATACGTAGGCGGCAGGAAGTCGGTCGCGGTTTGCGTCTTTGCGTGAATCAGGACGGTACGAGAATGGACGCAAGTTTTTTGGGCGATGCTGTGCAGGAAATCAACGAGCTTACAGTGATAGCTGGTGAGAGCTACAGCGTTTTTGCCGGGGGATTACAGCAGGAATATGAAGAAGTGCTAGACGGTCGCGGCGAAAAAGTGCCAGTGTTTGACACACGCAAGAAGCAAATATCCCGTCTCAACACTGAAATTTCACAGTCGCCAGAGTTCGCAGAGTTTTGGCGGAAAATTCAGCGCAGGACAGTTTATTCCGTGAATTTTGATGATGAGTCATTCGTCCGTGAATGCGCGAGGGAAATTGACTCCAGCCTTCACATATCGGGTGGGGTAATGGTGATTGAGCGCGGAAAAATGGAGGCTGAAGACTCCGGCGTAACCTTCAGGAAGGAGAGCAGGCGCACAATGTCGGCTGAACCTGGCACGGGTAAAGTGAAGTATGACATTGCCGGGAGGCTCTCTGAAACCACAGGCATACCCCGTAAATCTGTGATTGAGATTCTTGGGAGGATTGACCGCACGAAATTCGCAATGTACCGTGCGAATCCTGAGATTTTCATCACTGAAACGGCGCGGATAATTCTCGGCGTTAAAGAGTCTCTTTCATCAGAGTGCATAACATATAGCGTAGTTGACGGCGGGCAAGAAATACCCCTTAAGCCTGAGCTTGAAATCCTGAATCCTGAGACAATGACGGTTGCCACACCTCAACGCGGGCTGTATGAGATTACAGTTTGCGATTCGAACGTTGAGCGTGGATTTGCGAGTGATGCTGATATGGAAGAGTCTCTGCTTGCACATGCGAAACTCCCTGCTGATTTCCGCATACCTACTCCGGGAGGCTGGTACATTCCAGATTGGGCGGTGGTCATGAATGATGGACGCGGGCTTGTTGTTGAGACGAAAGGCACAAAGTATGTATCAGAGCTTAGGAGCGTGGAGAGGGCGAAGATTCATTGCGGTGAAAAATTCTGCCGTGCTATTGGGATTGATTATGCCGTTGCGGAAAGTTTCGGGGGACTCATGTCTCAGGTGAAGGGTAAAACTTTTTGCGGCTAAAAAAACAGGCTCTGAGAGTTTCAAGCCCTCAAAGCCCGTTACGCTTCCTGATGTTACTTCCTGCGGATTAACGCTCCAAGTCCCACGATCATAATCACCGCAAGACTTCCGAATCCCGCCTCACATCCTCCGCCTGAAGAGTGAACTGACGAATTGCCCTCGCCTGATGACATATCGCCCGAAGCCGGAGTCAAATCGATTACAGGGTCAGGGAATGTGTTGCTGTAGGATTTATCGATGACAGGCGCAGCATGATACAGGAAGAAGCCCCATCCGTTGACGAAATCAACATTGCCCGGAATCACTTGGAACGACAATTTCAGCGTCTCACCCGGAAAAAGTGAAATACTCTCCCTCACAAACGCATTCTCATAGAACGCAGGAGCAGCAATAATATTCCCATCGTCGTCAAAACCAAGCAACGGATTTCCCGTTTCCAGATTCACGCCGTAAAGCAACAGTTGAGGGAATATTGTCCCGGTTGAGTTGGTGATTTCGGCGTTGATTGTTACAGGGTCATCGGGATTTGTGGCTTTAGCCTGCTTGATAGTCTCAATCACACTCGTAATATCATCTGAACCGTTGAGCTTCACCGTTACTTCCCCATTGATGTCAATCACTCTTGGGACTAAGTAGTCCATAATGTCAAACGACTCTTCAGTTGCTTTCACGAATGACGAGGCGTATATGACCCTGTCAGATGCTGAGAGTTGCGCGGAGCTTCCTTTGAGGTATTGCGGAAGTTTCTGCATGTTTGCTTCCGTCAGTCTGAGAATCACGAACGGGAAATAGCCCTCATTATTACCGCCGACATCCCTAACAGTTTTTCCGTCTGCGCTCATTCTCGACTCGTGGACTTCCTTAATTGCGTTATCCGGGTCAATTTCTGCGTAGAAGTAGTAATTTCCGTCCTTTGTTGTCGTGTTATCCGGCACTTTCCATTCAAATACGGCGACTCCTCTGTTGCTTGAGCCGTCTGCTATGTTGTTTGCGTAATTCGTCCAGCCTTTGAGCCATACTGTTTGGGTGCCGATTATGTGCCTTGTCGAGTTTGGGTTCTGAGGGTCAATTTTGTTCTGAGGGTCAAGCGTGTTTGAGTATGACAGCCTGACATTTACACCGTTGGGAGGCGTTACGAAACTGGCGTTGTACAGAGGGATTTCAATCTTGTACGTGAGGCCAGGTATAAGCACACGATTTGAATACCCGCCGTAATTCACAGAGTAGAATCTGACTCCCCTCATCTTCATTGCAAGTACGTTGCTCGTCTGTGATATGAACTCTGATTTGTGTGTGGTGTATTTACCCGGCAACAACAGAGCAGGATCGGGGGACATGTTGTAGAGGCTATTATCGCGGGCGAATAATGCAAAGTCGTTTGTCTTCGCGTTATTGAGGTGAACAGCCTCAGCGACTCTGATTGTTCCTTCCTTCGCTACATACGGCGTGAAATCAACGGTATATCCCACAGAGTTATAGCCGTCTGAAAGTGAGTCATCATGAGCGGCGATGATGCTTATTTTCTCCTCCTTGCTGAATTTCTTGGTGAATGTTTGCCCGTGTTCAGTCTGATCTGGAGTTGACTGCACTTTTTCATTTTCCCCTGTGAACCAGCTTTTTACGGTTGACCATGCACTCTCAAAGAAATTCAGTGTCTTTGATGCCTCACTAGGTGTTGTTGTCTGTTTGGACTGATTTGTCATTGTGGTTGCATTCTGGAAGGTCATCACGACTTCTGACGGATTCAGCTGTGGAACTTCAAACTGTCCTGCGCTACCTAGAACGCCATCAGGGTTATAGCCTTCTACGTTGTCTTTGTCGATTTTCGCAGGGTATGAGAATAGATTTCCTTCCTCGTGTCGTGGCTGGTAAGGGCTTGTGCTGTTTGTCTGAATAGGGCTGTCGCTCATCGAGAATGATATGTAGTATTCTCCGCTTGTCCCTGGGACAGATATTGGATTCTCGTTGATGCTATCTCCCGTAATCAGCCATGAGGGTATGTAGTTCGACAGCACTTTATACCGCCATATGTACGTGGTTATGTCATACATGAGTACAGCGTCATAAGCTGTAGCCTGCATAGTTCTAGCGAGAGTCTTTGTTGTTGAGGACTCGTTCATCTTTTCTGTTACGTTCTCCATATTGGTATTGAAGAAGTCGTAGAATTTTTTTCCCGCCGAACCAAGAGCCTCATACTTTGTTCCCTGCGTGGCACTGGCGAAAAGATTACTCTGCATTCTCCTGAACTGGAATAGGAGATTTCCGGCCTGCTCAAGTTGTGAGTCTGCGCTGGTGAAAAGAACATCCTCAGTCCCGGTTGATGCGAATTTTACGTTTGTTACGTCTGAGTTCTCCTGAAGCGTGTTGTAGGCTACGTACATTTTCCCTGTGCTGTTAGCGAATCCGCTGTAGGTGAAATTCACAGGATGGTCAACGAGTGCAGTTCCGTCAGGCGAAATGTTATCGACATGGTACGGGAACGCCGGAATGATTGCGGCATATGTGGAGTCGTGGAGGTCTGCGAGCTGTTCAGGGTGTGAAATCTCGAAGCCTTCGCCGAGGAAGTCAGCAACAGCGAGTCCACCGCGGAAGAATCCGGCTGTGTTGTATTTGCTCGACATTGAGGACTCCATTTCGGAGCTGTCATAAATCATCTTGAACGGCATATGCAGGTACGAGTAGTAATTATTTCTCCTGAAGAAGACCCATTCGCCATTGTCATCCACAGGAGCGGGGATAATGAAAACTTTTTTTGTCTTGTCCGTGAAGCTGAGAGCTAAGTCATCGACAATTTTTGTTTTGCCGAATTTCCCTGTGAACGGCCCGGCTACAAGAGAGAATGCCTCATCAATGAAGAAATTTGACGTTTTTGTTACATGGAACACTGCGTTTGTGTCATGGTCGTCATCGAGGACATTAGCACTGTATTCGTAATGACCATATATATCGCCATTAAAGTTTGCAATAAGTATGTCAGGCCGCAAATCTCTTTCGGTATCATGATTAACAAGCCATGTGCCAAAACTGACAAGCACCATTTCATCCCAGCCGTCTCCGTTCAGATCTGCCGCGATTCCCTTTACGCCGATAAATCCTTGAGTGGCTTGGTTACCTATCCAGTAGTTTCTCATGTCCTCAAAAACTTTCGTATTTTCGTTCCATTTGTAGGCTATGGCCTTAGAATTAGTGAACCATCTATATGTATCAGGAACATGTATATAAGCTATAGCTGGCTCAATATTTCCATCCCCGTCAAAATCTCCGCAGAAAATATTTCCGCTTGGCGTGGTATCAAAAGTTCTGCCGTAAGAATCGGAGAATCTTGAATAATCCTCAACGAGTTTCTCATAGCGTTTTGCGAGGGCAACATTTCCGTTTGAGCGGTCATAAGTCGCGGTGTAGATGAAGAACTTGACTTTTTGCTTCGTGAAAATGAGAACGCCTATATCATTCTTGTAGCCGTCATTGTCAAAATCTCCCGTCCCTATTGACGCATGATAAAGCCCGTCATCCTCCACAGTGTAGACGGTCAAATCTTTCTCTGTGTCATGCTCAATTTTCCCGTCCTGAGTGTTCTTGATGAATGACAGCGTCAAGGTTACAGATGCGCCACTCTTGAGGGTCTCTTTTCCCGCTGAATGTGCCGACGCGAAAACTTCACCGTTGTATGTCGGAAGCGTCAAAGCTCCACTGCCGTAAAAGTTCGTGTAGTCGTTCTTGGTGAGGTCGGTGATTGTCTGGGGTGTGATTGAAGGGTCATTGCCTGACACCGTGAGGGGGAGTGATTGCACCGGGAATTTTGCCGCGTGTGAGCCGTTTCTGCCGTTAGCCCCCTGAAGCATTGCGAGCCAGCCGAATTTTGTCGCCTGATTCGAGATTGCCGGGCGAGTTGTCTTCATGTCGCAGTCTGTTTGAATGAACATTGAGCCGGTATCATCAACAGGATTGAAGACGAGAGATTTTGCGAGAGAGCCATCTTCATTGAGGCGGAATATTCTGGCCTGCATGTAACTTGTGTCGGAATATCGGCTGTCAGTGTGTCCTTTGTTGAAGACAGGAACGCGCTCAAGGAACATCAATGACTTTTTCCCGGCTTGGAAATCTTGCTTGCCTGTCATGAATTTTACGATGTTGGGGACTTTGCTGATTGAGGTGTCGCCGAACTTCACCATGTCTGCAAATGCTGAAGAGGCCAGCACGACAAGAACCGCGATTAAGATTAGTAGCTTCTTAATCATACGCATAACTTCCTTTCATGAATAAGCCCGTGTGTTAAGACCTTTCATGAATAAGCCCGTGTGTTAAGACCTTTCATGAATAAGCCCGTGTGTTAAGGCTTATTAAAATTTGCGCAATTTTAGCACGAGGTTTGTTGAAGCGTTAAGATTGTCCCGTATGCAAATAGCCATTAGTGCGGGGAATTTTTCTCATACACAGCTGATATAATAATTGCCATCCATAAAATTCAAAAGGAGGTTTTAGCATTGAAGCTGAAACTCACAATAGCCGTTATGCTTGTGCTTGCGCTGTTTTCGTGCGCGTCATTTGCTGCTGAACCTGCGAAGTTCCATATTGGAATCATGACGGGGACAGTCTCACAGTCAGAAGATGACCTCAGAGGCGCGGAACTCATGATAAAAATGTATGGGGACTCTGCGAACGGCGGAATGATAACGCACATCACATACCCCGACAATTTCCCTTCAGAGCAGGAAACCACGATAAGCCAGATTGTTGGGCTTGCAGATGATCCTTTGATGAAAGTTATCGTCGTCAACCAAGCTGTACCCGGCACGGCTGAAGCGTTCAGGCGTGTGCGCGAAAAGAGGAACGACATACTTCTTCTTGCTGGTGAACCTCACGAGGACCCTGGCGTAATCACCGAGTCAGCTCATGTTGCAACACACACCGACCACATCGGCAGGGGCTATACGATTCCGCTTGGAGCTCAGAAGATGGGCGCAAAAACGTTCGTGCATATCTCATTCCCACGTCATATGAGCTATGAGACTCTCGGACTAAGGCGCGCAATCATGGAGGAAGCCTGCAAGGATTTGGGCATCAAGTTTGTGTTTGAGACAGCACCAGACCCAACGAGCGATGTGGGCATGGCCGGGGCGCAACAGTATATCCTTGAGAACATGCCAGCGTGGATTGAGAAATACGGCAAGGATGCGGCGTTCTTCTGCACGAATGACGGACATACAGAGCCATTACTGCGTCAGGTTGCGGCACTCGGCGGGTATTTCGTTGAGGCTGATTTGCCTTCGCCTTTGATGGGTTATCCCGGCGCATTGGGGATTGACCTCTCGAAAGAGCAGGGAGATTGGCCCGCAATCCTCAAGAAAGTTGAGGACGCTGTAGTGAAGGCTGGCGGCGGCGGTCGTATGGGAACATGGGCATATTCATGGGGTTACACGACGACGGCGGCACTTGCTGAGTTTGGGAAGCGTTACATGGATGAAGGCCACGACAAAGACCCGAAATATCTCGGCTCAGCCAAAGCCCTCAAGGACATTCGCGAGGCTTATGACAAGTTCTGCCCTGGCGCGCATTGGGGAGCGAGCTACTTCACTGAGGCGGCTACAGGTGTACGCAACACAAAGTTTGTCCTTCTGAGGCAGGATACGTACGTTCTTGGCGGAGATTATCTCGGACTTGCTGACGTTGAGATTCCAGAAAAATACTTCCACATCCGCATGACCCCTTCAGCGCAGTAATTTCCGTACTGATTCCAGAAGCGTAACATTTCAAGGGGAGTGCGTTGTACATTTCGCGCATTCCCCTTTTCTTATCACACATGAAGAGGTGATTTATTTTGTCGGAAAGCAATACACCATTATTGCGGCTTGAACACATAGGCAAAGAGTTTTACGGCAATAGAGTTTTGTCGGACATCTCGTTTGACATAAGCGCGGGTGAGATTATCGGCCTCGTTGGCGAAAACGGAGCAGGCAAATCAACCCTCCTCAACATTCTTTTCGGAATGCCGGTAATATCATCAACAGGTGGGTATGAAGGCTCCATGCAGGTTGATGGGCGCAACGTAAGATTCACATCCCCAAATCAGGCACTTGCGCAAGGTATCGGGATGGTTCATCAGGAATTTTCCCTCATCCCAGGATTCACAGCCACAGAGAATATACTCCTCAACCGTGAAGTCCTTAACGGCTCAGCATTCAGCTATTTGTTCAGCGATAGAGTCTCAACTCTTGACCGCACAGCTATGCATGACAGAGCGAACTCAGCTATTCACACTTTGGGCGTGAACATAAATCCCGAAATGACCGTAAGCGAAATGCCAGTAGGCTACAAGCAATTCATAGAAATAGCCCGCGAGATTGACAGGAAGAATACGCGTTTGTTGTTCCTCGATGAGCCTACAGCAGTGTTAGCGGAGTCGGAAGCTGAAATCCTGATAACCGCCCTCAAAAAGTTAGCTCGTTCAGGAATCGCAATCGTATTCATATCTCACAGATTGAGCGAAGTGAAAGACCTTTGCAGCCGTATTCTTGTGCTGAGGGACGGAAAACTCATCACAGATCAGCCAGCCGAGGAGCTTTCAACGAGGCAAATAGCTTCATTGATGGTTGGGCGTGAAAGCGTTAGGCGTGAAGCACCCCGAGAGATTCAAATCCCTGAAGCCCCTATTGAGCCTGAGACACCTGACAACACATTGAATCTTGGTGGCGGCAAAAAGAAAAAGAAGAAGAAAATCCGCCCAGCATTGAGGATTGAACATTTGTGGGTTGACATGCCCGGAGAAACTGTGCGTGATGTGTCATTCGATGTCATGAAGGGTGAAATTTTCGGGATTGGCGGACTCGCTGGTCATGGCAAACTCGGAATCCCCAACGGCATTATGGGACTCTACCCTGCTGGGGGAAAAGTTGTTGTGTCAGGAAGACGCTTAACCCTCAACAAGCCTCGTGCGGCATTGGGGCGGAAAATGGCGTTTGTCAGTGAGGACAGGCGCGGAGTCGGACTCCTTCTTGATGAGCCGTTAGACTGGAACATAACTTTTACGGCCATGCAGACGCAAGGAAGATTCCTCGTAGGGATTCCGTTCATATTCCAGATGCGTAACGAACACGCAATGAGGAAGGAAGCTCGGAAATTCATTGACAGCCTCGCAATAAAATGCACAGGCCCTCAACAGCTTGCGGGGGAATTGTCCGGCGGCAATCAGCAAAAAGTATGTCTCGCAAAAGCCTTTGTGCTAAAGCCTGAGATACTCATCATATGCGAACCCACAAGAGGAATCGACATTGGCGCAAAGACTCTCGTTCTTGACGCTCTCAGAGAATACAACCGCGAGAACGGCACAACGATAATCATAACCAGCTCAGAGCTTGAAGAGTTGCGTTCAGTTTGCGGACGAGTGGCAATTGTTGATGAGGGGAAAATAGCGGGGATATTGCCAGCCTCAAGCCCAGCCGAGGATTTCGGAATGCTCATGACTGGCCAGACAAAGAATAATGATGAGGAGGCTTCAGCATGATAGGCAGGTTCATACAGAATGCGGGATGGCCGCGAATAATCATCGCGCTGTTCCTGCTGGGGCTGTTCATCGCAGCTCCTTTCGTGGGAGTGAGGGTAGATACCTCGCTGTCGAATACGCTCGTGCGTTTCGGGATGAATGGCGTTATGGTTCTCGCAATGATTCCAATGGTGCAAGCTGGTTGCGGTCTGAATTTTGGGTTGCCACTCGGAATTATCGCCGGGCTTTTGGGCGCAACACTCTCAATTGAATGGAACGCTGAAATAATGTCATGGCTTGCGGGGCTCGGAATGCAGTACAAAATTTCGTGGCTCAATGAAGTTTTCGTGATGGAATGGCGCGAGGCTATTGGGTTTGCTTCGGCAATAATCATCGCTATACCTATTGCGGCTGTGCTTGGGTGGTTTTATGGCAAGCTCCTTAACCGCGTAAAGGGCGACGAAATGATGATAGCTACCTACGTTGGATTTTCGTCCGTT
>JAFSKY010000184.1 GCA_017448685.1 Synergistaceae bacterium | reverse complement strand
GCTCCGAAGGGGTTCGCCGAGTCCGCTGCCGAAGAGATTGCGGCGCTCACAGGTTGTCCGTTCACGACCAGCCCCAACAAGTTTCACGGCCTAACGTCATTCGGAGGGGTTGTGTACGTTCACGGTGCTGTGAAGGCACTTGCTGCGGACCTCATGAAGATAGCTAACGACATACGGTGGCTAGCGTCCGGGCCTCGTTGCGGATTAGGTGAGATATTCATCCCTGAGAATGAGCCGGGAAGCTCCATAATGCCGGGCAAGGTCAATCCTACACAGTGTGAGGCAGTAACGATGTCGGCGGTTCAGGTAATGGGGAATGATGCGGCAATAGGTTTTGCGGCCAGTCAGGGGAACTTTCAGCTTAATGTGTTTCTCCCTGTGATAGCGTATAACTTTTTGCAATCGGTGAATCTTTTGGCGGGAACGTTCTCATTCTTCACGCGGAAATGCCTCAATGGGATTCGCCCTAACACTGAGAGAATGCGCGAGAATGTGCAGAAATCGCTTATGCTGGTTACGGCTCTGAATCCTCACACGGGATATGACAAGGCCGCAATGATAGCCAAGAATGCCCATGCGAAGAACATAACGCTGAAGGAGTCTGCTGTGTCATTGGGGATTTTGACGGCTGAAGAGTACGACAGGTACATTAATCCTGCTGATATGGTTTAGACACATAAAGCAATCCAGCAAAAAGCCGGGCATTGAAGGCTCAAACCTCCACACGCCCGGCAATTTCTTTCACACCAGCTATTTCACCACGCCCGGAGCCGCAATAGCTTCCATGATCTCATAGCGTATCATGGGCAGATTCTTCTTCATGGCTAGGGCTTCCTCAATCGGGATTTCCTTGATGCTTCCTTCCTGAGTGCATATTACGCTTCCTGAACGCCCCTCAGCAAACGCCCTCACTGCACAATAGCCCATCCTCGTAGCCGTCTCACGATCTCTACCTGTTGGCGCGCCTCCACGCTGAATATGTCCCAGCACAGTAACACGCGGGTCAAGCCCTAATGCCTCGTGAATCCTGTGGCCTATGTCGATCGCGCTCCCGGCACCTTCAGCAACAACCACCGTGAAATGTGTTATGCCTGAGAGTCTCGCGTTCTGAATCCTCCTCACTACGTCCTCTTCAAAGTTCACTTCACGCTCAGGAATCAATACGCAAGTCGCTCCTACAGCAATACCAACATAAAGCGCGAGGAAGCCTGCGTGCCTTCCCATGACTTCAACGACTGAGCAACGTTCATGACTCTGCATTGTGTCGCGTAATTTGTCGATGCAATCAATAGCTGTGTTGCAGGCCGTATCGAATCCGATTGTGTAGTTTGAGCAGCCTATATCGTTGTCGATTGTCGCGGGGATTCCCATTACAGGCACTCCCAAGCGTGAAAGCTCTAGCGCGCCTCTGAATGTTCCATCACCGCCGATTGCAACAACGCCATCAAGCCCCAACATTTTGCATGTTGAGACGGCCTTCTCGCGACCTTTTTCGGTCATGAACTCCTCGCTTCTGGCAGTGTAAAGCACAGTGCCTCCGCGCCCAAGTATGTGCGTAACTGCGTCATTGTGGAGTAGCATGAAATCGCTGTTGATGAGTCCCTGAAAGCCTCTGCGGATTCCTACGCATTCTATGCCGAAGTGCATTGCTGTTTTTGCGACGGCTCTGACTGCGGCATTCATTCCGGGGGCATCTCCGCCGGAGGTGAGGACTCCTATGCGCTTGAATTTCTGTTCCATCGTGTGAATGTCTCCTTTTGCGTTTGTTTTTGCGGGATTGAAATATAATATCATTAAAATTCTAGCGTTGGATACCCTTGGCTATTTTGCTTTACTTTTTACTTTTTCTTCCGTAAGATAAAAATTATCTATGTAAGCGGATAAGGTGCAAAAGCCTGTACTGTGTAGAGGCTAAATTGAACCAGTCCCAGAGGATAATGGCGTTACAGCCAAACTTCACCCAATGCCACCGACTTTAGCCGTGTGGTTGGTATCACTAAATCCCTTAAGGAGGCAATAATTTATATGGACAGCAAGGTGTTCTACATCACCACGCCGATATACTACGTCAACGACATTCCCCACATCGGCCACGCCTACACAACAACAGCCTGTGATGCAATCGCCCGCTACAAACGCATGAAGGGCTATGAGGTGAAATTCCTTACAGGCACTGACGAACATGGCCAGAAGATTCAGACCGCCGCAGAAGCAAAAGGTATATCCCCGCAAGAACTCGTTGACAGAATACACCTGAAATTCCGCGAGCTTTGTACGTTGCTCAACGCCAGCAATGACGACTTCATACGCACAACTGAGGAACGCCACATCAAAACCGTTCAGGCCATATTCGCAAAACTCATTGAGCAGGGCGACATCTACAAGGGTACATATTCCGGCTATTACTGCATACCCGATGAGACATACGTCCCAGAGTCAAGCATGGGCCCCAACAAGACATGCCCCGATTGCGGTCGGCCATTGACCATAATGGAGGAGGAGAGTTATTTCTTCCGCGCCTCAAAGTATGTGCCTCAGCTCATAGAGTATTACGAGAAACACGCAAAGGCCGTAATGCCACGAATACGCTACAACGAGATTATGAGCTTCCTGAAGTCAGGCGTGAGAGATCAATCAGTCTCACGAACGACCCTCAAATGGGGAATACCTGTTCCCGGCGATGAAAAGCACGTGATTTACGTGTGGTTTGACGCACTCATAAATTATGCGTCTGCTGTGGGCTGGCTTGATGACCCGGAGAAATTCGCTCATTGGTGGCCGGGAGTTAGGCACATGGTCGGCAAGGACATTATCCGCTTCCATTGCGTCATTTGGCCTCTCATGCTCATAGCTTTAGGCGTGAGTCTTCCTACTGAGGTGTTTGCTCATGGCTGGTGGACTGTTGACGGCGAAAAGATGAGCAAGACTCGCGGGAATGTTGTCGACCCGTTCAAGATGGTGAAGGAGTACGGGCTTGACCCATTCAGGTATTTCCTTCTGCGTGAAGTTCCTTTTGGGAATGACGGAGATTTTTCCGAGCTTGCGTTAGTCGGCAGGATAAATTCAGACCTCGCCAACGACTTAGGCAACCTCCTCAACAGGACTCTCCAGATGATTCGCAGTTATCGCGGCGGGATTGTCCCTTCATGCGGTGAATATGACTCTGAGCTTTGCACGATGTCAGCAAATATCCTTGAGCGTGTTGACTCGGCCATGAATGAATACGCGTTTGATGAGGCACTCAAAGCCGTATGGGAGTTTATTGGGCGGGCAAATAAATTCATCGATGAGACAATGCCGTGGAAGCTCGCAAAAGATGAGTCTCAAAGCGCTCGGCTTGATTTCGTCCTACTGAATCTCTATGAGGCTCTGAGGCTGTCAGCTCTGCTTGTTGCGCCAGTCATGCCAGACACGGCAAAACGCATATGGACTCAGCTCGGCATAAACTCAGCTCCCGTTGAAACACAGTATGACTCGTTCAAATGGGGCAATGGTGCAGGAAATACAATCGGTGAATCAGAAGTATTATTCCCGCGCATAGATATTGAGGCGTGGAAAAAAGCTAAGGAGGAGAAAAAGTTGCAGGAAGAAGCAGCAAAGGCCACCGCGACAATTGAACATGAGCCGGAAATCAGCATTGACGATTTCAAGACAGTAGAGATGAGAGTAGCCCGCATAACGAAATGTGAGGAAATACCTCGCTCCAAGAAACTCTACAAGCTGGAGGTCGATTTAGGTTACGAGAAGCGCACAGTCTGTTCCGGGATAAAAGCGTTCTTCACGCCTGATGAGCTTGTCGGAAAAACCGTAATCCTCGTAACGAACCTGAAGCCCGTGAAATTATGCGGAGTTGAGAGCAATGGAATGATACTAGCTGCGAGCGTCAAGAAGGATGGAGTCTCCGAGTCATTAACCCTGCTGAAGCCTGAAGACGAGAATATGCCTTTGGGAAGCCGGGTGAGCTGAGATGCCTGACATCCGCAAAAAGGAGATGGAATTTCTCAGCGCAGAGACAGCATTATGGGTTGAGCAGAAAATCATAACTGGTGAGCAAGCATTAGACATACTAGCATTGTACGAGGTGAAGAAACGTAGCCTCCGAATGATATTGCTTGCTGCTGGAGGGATTCTTCTGGGGCTTGGTGCAATCAGTTTTGCCATGGCTCATTGGGCAGAACTCGACAAGACATTACGTGTTTGCATGATTGCGGGGGCGAATATAGCCTCGATTGTTGCATACATGTTTACGGGGCGTTCGTCAACGAAAACGGGAAAAGCCTTCTTGCTTCTTGCTGGTGCTGTAATGGGTGGAGGATTGTACCTGATTCCCCGTATGTATGACAATCAGCTTGCGTTGAATGAGCTTGCCGGGTGGTGGGCATTGGGTCTTGCGGTTACGGCTGTGATTTCGCGGGATGAATGGCAGATGTATTTTGCTCAGGCGATTTCGTTGCTCTGGCTGAATCTGACTGACGCGATAAACGCCTTTGCGCTGTATTTCGTGAGGGGAGCAAGAGTTCCTGTTGCGGAATTTTTCTCACCTGTTGAGGCATTCGGGCTTGTGATTTTGCTGTGGGTAGCGTGGCATTTCGTGAGAGACCGAGCCGCCTTCACTCTGAACATGATGATAACGGTATTGCTTCTCGCCTCAAGAATGAGCTTGTGTTTCGGTGGAACATGGGCACTTGTGATTCTTGCGTGTGCTGGGGCGGTAATGTCGTTCCTGCCGGGCTTGCATGACACACAGATTATGGGGCTGCTGATGCTTGGCGTGTTTGGGCTGTTGCTGACATGGCCGGATTTCTGGCGGGGTGCAATGTTTGCGCCTCATCGTGATATTCTGCCAGTGTGTAATGCCGTGATTGTGGCGGCGTTAATGCTCGTGAACATTTATCGCGGTCATTCAGGAATCGGGATAACGTTTTGTGCGTTGCTTGCGGCGAGATATTTCTTCGATCACTTTTTCGGGTTCATGCCAAAGGCTTGGGGCTTCACGTTGACGGGAATAATATTTGTGATTGCCGGGCTGTCTTTCGGGAAGTTACGAAAACTTTTTGAGAAGTGAAGTACTGACTCCCCCTGCAAAAACCTAAGAGGGAGTCTTTTTTTGTGCCTTTAACGTTTGCGCCACAACAGCAGAACAGCTAGAGCAGTCGCAGAAATGAATCCGCCACAACCGCCTCCACCGCCGCCAGATTGGTCGCCGCCTTCATGCCTAGATTCCTGCCTTAAGTCTGTATTGTCGCTCTCGTTCTGTGTGTTCTGGTTG
>JAFSKY010000183.1 GCA_017448685.1 Synergistaceae bacterium | reverse complement strand
TCTCGAACGCCTCAAAGATTCGTGACGCTCTAAGGCTACAGGTCATGCCTTACACAGCCGCGGGTGAGGTGGATATATTCCCAGTGATATTGAATCGCTCAGGCAGAATCTCAAGCGGTATTGTCTGGTATGCATCGCCCGATGAGCTTGAAATGCCAACAGCACATTACACACACGCAGGGACTAATAGAACATGGCCAGCTCCAATGCCGTTTGTGTCGCGCCTTCAGGATTTCGGCGGGAATGGCGTTACCATGTGGACGGATGAGTCTAACGTGTGTTCCATATTGTGGCAGTCAAACAGGCCAGTGCTTTACCGTTGGAGGAAGCTCACGGATTCGTCATCTGCGGAAAAAGAACTCGCATGGTATGACGTTTATTGTCAGGGCAGGGAGCTTGAGCGCGGCGGAAATTTCATCGTGAACGCTTACGGTAATGATGAAGCTGATGATGAGTTCGCTGAAATCGTGAGTGAGAGCGTTGAAATATGTCCGTGGATGTCTGACGTTAATTTGTCGCGTAAGGCTTTGGAGGGTGAAAGGGATCTTGAGCGCACTGTGAGAATCTTGACGCGTGTATCAGGCTGGCTATTAGTGCTTGGAGTTCTCGCCCTTGCTGGAATGCTAATCAGATGGCACGGCTTGCAGGATGAAATTCAAGGTGTCAGGACTCGCAGTGAGGCATTTTACCGTGAGGCGTTTGACCCTGAACGGACTGGCAGAATCTCGAATCCCGTATCACTTGCGCGGGACAAAATAGCCTCCATGACAGGCACAGGCCATGACGCTCACCCAATAAGCGAAGTTCTTGCGGACATGGGAGAAGTTTTCACGGAGCTTGACGGCGCGAGAATATCGCTTGACATTGTGCGCTACAACTCAGACGGCATTGACTGCACCGGAGTAGCTCCCGACATGACTACGGTATTGAATTTCCGCCGTGCTTGGGAGACAAGAGCCGAACATGCGCAAGTGGACAATACGCAATTTGTTTCGGGAATAGGCTACAGGTTTGATTTGCGCGTAAGGTGGTAATCATATGGCACTCAACATTGACAGCATGATAAACAGTGCGGGAAGCGTTTTACGTGGGGAGGCTTCCGGCTCGGTGAAATTCCTCGCGGTGATGCTCTCAGCCCTGATAGTGTGGGCGGGAGTCGTAACCGTAAAGGATTGGAACACGCAAGGAGCTGCAACACTCAAATCACAGCAAGGAAGGTTTCATACCCTTTTGATTCTCGCGGAGGAATACAAGAATCTTGCGCCCAACAACACAGCAAGGGCAGCCGGAAATATAGATGTCGCAGCAGTGTTTGCGCAAGTCTCAGAACGTATGCAACTAGGTAGCCGCGTCAACAGGATAACCCCTGATGGTCGCAACCAGTCTGTAGAGATAAACAGGCTCTATGCTGATGAGGTAGCTGACTTGCAGAAAGAACTTGCCTCACGTGGCGTGAAATTCATCGCGGCGGAATTACGCGCTCTTCCTTCAGGGCGTGAAAGGCTCATGACATTATCGGCCATAATAGGCCCGGCGGAGTAACTCACATGAAACGCTCAATCATAATCATAACCAGAATATTGCTATTCACAGCCGGATTGCTCTGCGCTGTGTATGTGTTCATGCCGTGGCAAGAGGTCGGGAAATTCGCGGTCTCATTTGCTCATGGCCAGCTTTCACGGCGTGGAATGCGCCTGAATTACTCCGATGTTACCGGGGATGACGGCGGATTCACTGTGCATAACCTCGCGCTTGGCGGAATGGCTGATGTGTCATTGGAGTCAGTAACGGTGAAGCCACAAATCACAGCCAGCATACTCAGTCTTGCTCCCGTCTGCGATATAACATTCAAGGGAGGTAGCGTAAGGTTGGGGCAGTCTATGAGGTTCGGCGATGGAGGATTTCTGCTTACGGCTGGACGCGATGAGATATTGTTCGAGAATTTGAGGACGAACGGAGAATTTTCCCTAAACGGATATATGACGGTGAACCCATCATCAATGAGAATAGGCCGAGCCGATGCCCGTCTTGAAGTGCCTGAAGCTATACGGGGAAATATGGACATGCTTCGTAATTTCCTGCCATTAGTGCAGGAGGGCGGGAATTGGTATTTACGGAGGAAGTGAGGACGGTATAAGAATGCTTGACAGGATAAGGAACATATTTAAGCGTGGAGAAAAAAACTCTGACAGCGCAAAAGATGACGGCGGGAAAATTTATGCCCTATGCATGATGATACTTCCGATTGCGTTTGGATTCGTGTCAGGGGGCGTGTTATGTGCAGGATTGGGATATTCCCTTGACGTTTTCGCCGGGAATGACGGAATGCGGAATCAGGCTGTATCATTCCAGAGTGGCACAACCGATTCAGGCCCGGCACGCAGGAATCTTGATGGCTTCCTCGCCACAAACCCATTCAGGATTTCCCCGCGTCCCACAAACACACCTCCCCCCGAACCAGTGAAAGCCCCTGAACCACCCAAGGAAGAACCTGACACAGTCCTTGACGACATAATATTACGTGGAACACTTCCAGGCGTTGGAGTGTTCATTGAGATGAAGAACTCGCCGAAGACTCTTCTTGTTGGACGCGAGCTTGAGAAGTACAAGCTGATTAGTGTTACGGCGCGTGAAGCAGTTTTCCGCAAGGGTAATGACAAGCCCGTAAAGAAATACATAGTTTATGGCCCAGTTGCTGAGGCGAAAAAGCCTGAACCCGCAAAACAGACTGCCCCCGCCCCTAAACCAGCTCCAGCACAGCCCCAAACAGGTAACATTGTAGCTGCTGTGCCAGACAAACAGGAAGGCCAAATCTCAAGCGAAATGGTGAATCAGCTCGTTCAAAATCCATTTGACGAACTCAAGCGTATACGTATGCGCCCAAATGAAAAAGCTGGCGGTCTCGAAGTGCAATGGATACAGAATGATAGCCTCCTGAAGCGTCTCGGTGTACAGCGCGGTGATGTCATTCGCTCCGTCAACGGTATACCCTTCACGAACATGGGCGACATCGCAAACTCGATAAACTCCCTCATGAACAGCGAGCGTTTTGACGTTGAAGTTACTCGCGGCGGGAATAACACTGCCCTTCGCTACGTGGTGAAATGATGAGGCGCAAAGGCTTCACACTCATGGAAGTGCTTGTTGCCACAGCTATAGCCGGACTCGTCATAACAGGGGGCTTCCGGCTTATCGCTATGTCATACAGGCTTTTGGGCGAGCTTGAATCGGAACGCGAATTGATCTCGGCCATGCAGGAAATATGGCTACGTTTCAGAATCGATGAGGATATGCCCTCAAGTGGTACGGATGACAAAAAACATATTTCGTGGCGAGCTGAGGAAGAAACTGTGCCGATTGATGACTATGAGCTAAAGTTTAGGCGTGTTACTGTAAGTATTGGCGAAGGTCGTACAGGAATAATTTACGTTGAGGAGTGAGCTACCTAACATCATTTAACATGGTGGCTCATTCATCCCTCCATTAATTTCACAAGCCAGGACAAAACTCTTCATGTAACTTTTACCCGGCAATTACTTTTCCCCCCTAAAGACATTTTCATTCACACATTCACATATAGTTATCGCAAATCTTACTGTGCTAAATATTTTTGTGGATGCGAGTCCTCGTGTCCGTTTTCATTTTTTTTTGCTACAATTCCCCATATCCAGCGCGGAATTAAATACTCATCCCACACCCGCCGAAAAATACCATGAAAAAGGGGATTACTTTCATTTGCGCCCCTCGTTTTTCAGGCGGCATACAGCAACGGAATCACAGCAGGGATTTTCTTCAGGGGCAAACTGCTTTCAGATTCCGAAGTTGGAAGCGCAAATCTCATCCAAAACTCAAGGGAGGCGGTCTTTCACACACAATCACGCGCAATTAAGGCGGGGCATCCATGAAGGGAAAACCCCAAAGGAAGAAAGGATTTCACATTTCCATATTTCCCAATGACACAGCGCACTTCAAATGGGAAAAACAACAAGGAGGTTCAGAATCATGAACAAGCGCATTACAGGGCTGACAGTCCTTATGCTTTTGCTTATGGTGGCAGGAGCATGGGCTGCACCCAGTGTTACAATCACGAACACCGGCCTTTCACCCTCGACTATATACTGTGGAACGGAATACACGTATACAATCGAGGCGACATCAAGAGACGTTGCAGAGGGAGCGACGCTATCATTTGACGCGACATTATCCGGCGTGGATCTCAAAAATGGTGCAGCAATTGACCACTCAACCGGCGTAATCACATTGACTCCCGTAAATGTAGGGTCAGTGAAGATTAATGTTGCGGCCACAGTGCTATCGACTGACCCAGCAAAGAAGCTCGCCAGCACCAAAAAGACCTTCACGCTCTCAGTCGTAGCCTATAAGCCCAAGACAATCACAATTGGCGATGGTACAGACCCCGCGGACATGAACCTCGGCTTCATCAAGCAGCCAGAGACAGGTGCACTCACCTCAGCTGACGAACTCGCAACTGAAATCGTGTTCAAGAGCAAGGCAACCTACCCAGTAACATTTGAAGCGAAAGGGCTTCCTCCTGGCATCAAAGCTGAGCTGACCAAGCCGGAAAACAACACAGCGGCGGGAATGACTGATGGTGCATCAGGCGATGTTGAGGTTACTCTTACGGGTGCGCCGACAAGATCAGGTCTCTACAATAATATTGTCCTGAACATCAAGAACTCCGCCGGAACAACAGCCAGTAGCGTCTACAACATGAGGGTGTTCGACAAAGCGGAAATAACCACAAAGAGCCTTCCCAACATGACATGGGGCAAGAACTACAGCACAAAGATAGCCTTCACAGGCGGACTCACTGGCTACCCCGTCAGCTTTGACCCGACTGTTACAACAGCAGCGGATCTCGCCAAGCTCGGACTGTCATTTGACTATGAGACAGGGCAGATATTCACGGAAGATGACCCCTACTCGCTGAATGATACGCCTGCTACGAGCAATGGTATGGCTTTCGGGACGGAGAAAACCAAGTCAATGGATCTCACGTTCAAGGTTAAGTCTCCCGCAGGAACTGTTGCCGATTCTGAGGAATACCACCTGCCCATAACGGTTGTTGCTGTACCCCCGACGATTCTCAGCAAGGACGAAATGGTCAGCCTGTTTGAGGCCGCAATTGCTGGACTCGACATCAAGAGCGCGGACGGCAAAATTACTGGTGAGATAACAGCTCTCAGCGCAACGGCGGCAAACGAGTTCTACGCAGTCGGGCCTGGAACATTCACATGGACGATAAAGAACCTTCCTGTGGGCTTGAAATCTGATGACGCAGCCACTTACACGGCCACATACAATGATGGCAAAAAGATAGTCGTGGATGATGCAGCTGAAGCCGTTAAAGCCCTCGTGAGGCATCCCATAACCGTAACTGTCAGCAACCCGGCAGGTTCAGACTCCGTTACTGTGTACGCAAATC
>JAFSKY010000182.1 GCA_017448685.1 Synergistaceae bacterium | reverse complement strand
GCCTCGAAATCATACATGCCTGAGACATTCACGCTAGCTTCCGGCAACATGGCCGCAACGGTATAGCCATCAAGCGCGGATTTTTCCTGAACGCTTAATGACGTTCTGACAGCCCCTAGCGTGATTTCAGGGTCAAGGGTGATTTCTGCTTCCTGCTGAGGCGATTCGGATTCGTCCTCCGTGATTGCGGACTCGTTTTGCGCTTCAGGGAGTGAGGCGACATTTTCGGGTTCATGCGTTGCCGGGAGAGTTCCTGCGTTAGGGTCGTTCACCGTCAACGTAAATTCCTGCGTATCAATCCCTATGTCATTCTCGGCAGTAAGCGTGAATGTGTATTCGCCTGCCTCTTGTGGCTTGCCTCTCAAAGTTCCATTGCTGAACGTAACGCCTTCAGGGAGGTTCCCATCAATATCCCACTTTATTGTCTTTGTGCCTGTAGCTGTGAATTTGGCGGTGTAGTTTTTCCCCGTGAGCCATGATGCGAGAGTCGTTGCTGTGATTGCTGGGGGAGTCTTGGCCTTGATGACGATTTTCCGCGTGGCTTTGCCGTCAGCATTTGAGGCTGTTACAGTGAGGGTTACGGATGAGTCTCTAACGGGGGCAGTGCCTGAAAGTGTTGCGGTGTTATCGCCCGTCTGAGTGAGCGTAAAGCCGTTCACCTTGTTCACGCTGAATGTGATATTGGGTGTTCCTTCCGCTGAAAATTCCATCTCAACAGGGCTTCCAACCTCGCATGTGATATTTGTTGTCATATCTTCAGGGTATGTGAACGAGGGTTTTTCGCCCGTGATAGTGAGTGATACTTTCTTGGTGGCGGCTTTTGGGGTTACTGAGTTTACCGCGCTGAAAGTTATAGGGAGTCCCTTCACAGACACTGACGGAGTCCCGGTGATTTCGGCTGTACCGTCTTCAGGGTATGACGTGAACACAAGCCCCAAATCTTCAAGGCTACTTATCCCGAATTTAGCCTTATCGGATGCCGCAATTGTGTATGCAATCTCAATAGGCTTTGTGCCTGTAGCTGAAATCTTGCTCCCGGAATATTCCGAGCCAGCCTCACCCCTTGCAAGAGTGGCGTTGATTTTCGGCGCAACTCCCATAACTTTAAGCGTTAATGTTCGCTCATTATCCCCAGCTGCGTTTGAGGCTCTCAGAGTTACGGCGTAATCTTCCATCTCAGTAGGAGTACCTTCAATGTATGCGATTGTGCCTGTGTCATTCTGCGTAACTTCTAGCGTATCAGGGAGACCTTCTGCGCTCCAAGTGATTGGGGTTGTTCCTTTTGCCGCTAACCTGAGCTTGTATTTCTTGTCGGTCGTGGCATTCGTGAGCTTGGTTGTGGTGATTGTCGGCTTCATCAAAACTGTAAACGGGACTTTTATCGCGTCATATCCGCCTGAGTTCGTAGCCTTCACCGTCATTTTGAATGTGCCTGCCTTTAACGGAGTCCCAGAGAATGCCCCATAGCTGTCAATCTTAGTGCCTGTTGGGTTGCCTGAAATGCTCCAAGTTACAGGCTCAGTGCCAGAAGCCAAGCTGAACAATGCCCCGCTGTATTTCTCACCCATTATGCCATCAGGGAGCGAGTCTGCTGTTGCTATAACGGGGGGTTGTGCTTTAACAGTCATTCGTACAGTTTTGGTTACGGCTTTACCCTCAAGCTCTGTGGCGATATTTTCCGCCTTGATTGTGATTGAGTAAGTGCCGGACTTTGAGGGAGTCCCGCTGAGGTATGCTGTGCTTCCTGCTATGCTCAATCCGTCAGGCTGCCCAATTACAGTTACGGTGATAGGCTCAGTACCTGACGTTACAATATCCTGCGAGTATGCTTCCCCCACGACACCCGCCCTAAAACTTGAGAGCTTTATCGTAGGCTTGACGGGCTTTGCGTTGATGGTGAATGTTGCATTGTTCGTTGATGTCCCTGCTGATGTTACAGCCGTGAATGTTACGGCGTAAGTTCCTGCTTTAGTGGGCTTGCCTGAGACGACTCCCGTTGAGGCAGTGAGCTTTAATCCCGGGGGCAATGTCCCTGAAACGCTCCATGTTGCTGAAACGCTTGGCGTAAGTGTCAGCTTCTCGCTGAACGTGTACCCAACATACCCCGTGAACTGTGTATCATCCATCGTAGGAACGTCCCAAACATTCATGGTGTAAAACTTCGTGTCAGTGCCGTAATCATTTTTGGCGGTAACTGAGAACGTGTAATTGCCTTCCGTTGTTGGAACGCCGGAAATTTCGCCCGTTGAAGAGTTCATTGACAGGCCAGCGGGAATCTTGCTGCTTGCTGACCACGTTATAGGCGATGTTCCTGAAGCCGAAATCGTTGCGCTGTAGGACTGGTTCAAATACGCGTCCGGGGGATAACCGTCTTGAATGCGTGGGGCTGTGCCTTTTACGGTGCCTGTAACTGTGTAGGCTTTCACGCAAGCATTCATGTTGCTGCCCTTTGTCCAACTCGTACCGTTTGCGGAGAAGAAGCTCCCCTCCTCGATTGTTGCATTGTTCGACCACCCATTAACTTTTGTTTCAACTGCTGTGCTGCTTTTGTTCGTGAACCTCACTATGACGGAGAAATATTCCCCTTCTGAAAGCGTTACAGGTGTATCAAGCGTTACGGTGTGCCATCCAGCATAGGCAATTTTCCCTGACGATGACGACTCAAGGCTTGCTCCCGTAGGCTTGGGGCTATCTTTTGGCATGGCCGACATTCCAGCGTAAACGCTAATCTCATAGCTTACGTTGTTGTCAGGCGTGTAGAAGCCAACCTCGATAAGGCTTTCATCCCTTTCAGACTTGAAGACGTTTGCGGAATATATTTGAGACCCGCTGTAGCTGTATGTTGAACACCATCCGAGCGCGTCATAGTAATACGCCTTCATGTTAGTGTTCGTTGCCTCAGATACGAACGCAGTACCTTCCGTGAGATATTGAGCGTAAGACATCCAGAAGCAACCGTTATCGCCAACATCAGCCGTACCAGTCCACCATTCATTGCCCCAAGAGTTTTTGATGAGCCATGCTCCGTCAATGCTGGGCTTTGTCTTGAAATTGTTGCGTGAATAGTTATCATCCCAGCCGATTATCTGCACAGCGTGGTTAATTGAGCTACTGTTGTAGTAATAGTTCGTGCCTGCTGAGGATTTGTAGTAGCTTGGGTTGTTGCTGTAGTAATTTCCCACGACAGCGCCATTCTCCATAATACGACGCTTGATTATGTCGCGAGCTGTTGATGATGTGTTGACGTTGGGTTCATTGCCGAAATTCAGGTAGAACGCATCCCGGAGTCTGAGCTTGCGTGTGTAGTTATCTGGTGAACCCTTCGAGGGCTGTTTGTTTTCGCCGTAAGGGACATCGGACTCACCTGCCGGGCCTGAGAGACGCGAGAACATCGCAACAGGGTAGAAGGAATTACCGCCGAGATCCATAATGTATGAGAATGTTGAAGAGTGGTAATTCTTGAAGGCCGCTGATTTGTCATCGCCCCTGAACGTGTACCAAGCTAAATGCATTTCCGACAGGTCAAGGGCTGTTCCTCCTTGCATGAGGTAGTAGCTCTCCATCGCCCCGATTGACGCATGAGCCCAGCATGTTCCGTAAGGCAATTGCGATTTCACACTCGTAACATAGCTTTTGCCGCTGACGCTGCGAAGGTCATATGTCGTGGGAAGGGCTGAGTCCTTCTTCGTGGCTATGGGAGAGTCGTTCTCAATGGGAGGATTGTCGGCGAGGTGTGAGAGGTCTACGGGGAAGGGAACATATCCGCTTGGGTATTCGCCACTTGGGAGAGCGTTCTTTGTTGATGGCGTTGATGATTCTTCCTGCTCCGCTCGCCATTTGAGGAACTCAGGCGAAAGAGCCTCAAAGCCTCCGCCGTATTCATCTGCCCACGAGCAAACAGCAAAGGCCATAACAATGAGCGCAGAAACAAATACGTGCTTTAATTTCTGCATGTCGATTAGCTCCTTTCATTGTGTATTATGCTGAATAATTATGTTTCGGAATGGCTACGAATATATTTTATTACACGTTGCTGAATTTTCATGAGTTAAGCGGGTTAGTTGGCATTAAATTTTCCGATGGGAGATAATACACTTGCTATAGGAGGTGGAAAAATCGATGCGCCTTTTCATCACAACACTCTCAATGTTGAGCGTAATCTCATTCGGATATGCCCTCGCGGGTTATGGGGCATCACTTTTCGGAGGAGGCATAATAGCTGAATACGTAGCAGGTGGCCTCACAGGTGGAATAATATTCGGAGGTCTTGCGCTAATATTGTGGTACAGACATCGCCGGGACTTTTTCGATTATGACGAATGACTGACGCGGGCATGTATTAAATTCTTTGTTTTATATTCGATTAGATGCTAATATCTAACACGTTCGGTGAATCATATAGTTTCAAGGCGAGAAACAAGACATCGAATGAAGTAAAACAAGTATATTGACAACTGAATATAGGCGGTTGGACGGAGAAAGGGTTTCGTCCGTAAAATGTTCAGCCTCGCCGAGAGTGAAGCTGAAAAACTACATATACCACTCGAAGCGTAAAAGCCAAAGAATAAAAGTAGTCAGGAATGCAAGAAATTGCGGACTTGATAGAGGTGTGTAGTACGCCAGCGGTTTTTAACCGTAAAATTCGGAACAAAGATATTTTTATGTGTTTCGAGTAACTATAATATCCGCATTCCAACATGAAAGGAATCAACCTTCAAATGTCCATCACAAAACTTGAACAGAGGTACGAGGGCAAAGCCAAAAAGGTTTACGCGACCTCTGACCCTTCATATTACATTGTGGAATACAAAGACGACGCAACAGCCTTCAACGGCCTCAAGCACGGGACAATAACGGGCAAAGGCATAATCAACAACAAGATGAGCAATATGATGTTCCGCCTTCTTGAGCAGCATGGAGTGAGGACTCATTTCGTGGAGCAATTGAGCGACCGTGAGACCCTCGTCAAAGCTGTAGAGATTGTGCCTCTCGAAATCATAATCCGCAACATAGCCGCCGGATCATTCTCGAAGCGTTACGGCGTTGAGGAAGGGACTCCCCTGAAGAATCCCACGCTTGAATTTTCCCTCAAGAATGACGCACTCAATGACCCACTAATCAACGACAGCCACATAACAGCTTTGGGCGTTGCAACAGAGCAGGAATTAGCCGCAATTCGTGCGATGGCCTATAAGGTTAATGACGTGCTGAAGGAATTTTTTGCGGGGATTGGGATTAAGCTGGTGGATTTCAAGATTGAGGCGGGTCGCTTGCCTGACGGTGAAATAATCCTAGCTGATGAGATTTCTCCTGACACGTGCCGTTTCTGGGACGCAAAGACGAATGAGAAGCTCGACAAAGACAGATTCCGCAGGGACATGGGCGGAGTCGAGGAAGCCTATCACGAAATATTCTCACGCATAAGCAATGTCTGACGAAATTCACGAGGAATGCGGAGTGATTGGTGTATATTGCAACGATGAGAGCCGGAATGCGTCTCATCTGGTGTATTACGGGCTGTATGCTCTTCAGCACAGGGGGCAGGAAAGTGCCGGGATTGCCGCGAATTTGGGCGGACATATGGAGATTCGCAAGGATTTGGGGCTTGCTGGCGAGGTGTTCAGGGGATTCGATTTCGGGAAATTGCCGGGTAACATCGCAATCGGCCATGTGAGATATTCCACAGCTGGCGATGGTACACAGAGAAGCGCACAGCCATTAGCCGCGTCATGTCGTCTAGGTGAAATCGCATTAGCCCACAACGGTAATCTCGTGAACGCCGAAAGCCTACGTGAAATGCTAACGGATGAGGGAGTAATCTTCCACACGACAACAGACTCAGAGTCAATCCTCAACCTTATATGCCAGCACGGGAGTCGCGGAATTGAGGCTGGAATCAAAAACGCAATGAGCCTCATCAAAGGCGCGTATGTTCTCGTGATTACAATCGGCGACAAGCTGATAGGAGTACGGGATTCATATGGCCTTCACCCATTGTGCATAGGCAAGCTCAAAGGTGATTCGGGATATGTGTTTGCGTCTGAAACCTGCGCGCTTGAAGCCCTTGACGCTGAGTTTGTGCGTGATGTGAGGCCGGGCGAAATCGTCATAGCTGACCAGGACGGCTTGAAATGTATTGAGCCTTCACACTGGTGCAGGAAGAATTTGTGCGTGTTTGAGATGGTGTATTTTGCGAGGCCAGACAGTATTGTTGACGGTGTGAGCGTGTATGAGTTCAGGCGTAAATGCGGGATGAAACTCGCAGACCAGCGGAAAATTGAAGCTGACGTTGTAATGGCAGTGCCTGATTCCGGGATTCCTGCGGCGATTGGCTATGCTGAGGCTTCCGGCATTCCTTACGGTGAAGGACTCATCAAGAACAAATACATGGGTAGGACGTTCATACTTCCTGACCAGGCTATGAGGGATGATGCTGTACGAATAAAGCTCTCAACGATAAGGCGTAACATTGAGGGTAAGCGGCTGATTCTGATTGACGACTCAATAGTACGCGGAACGACATTGCGTAGGATTGTGGGACATTTGCGGGATTCTGGCGCAAGGGAGATTCACGTTTGCGCGGCATCTCCTGAAGTGAAGTACTCGTGCTATTTCGGGATTGACACCCCTCACCGTGAAAAGCTCATAGCCGTACAGAAATCGCCGGATGAAATATGCGCATATCTCGGTGCGGACTCGCTGACATATCTCAGTGAAGAGAGTTTGCGTGAAGTCTGCTGTGAGGACTCATACTGCAAGGCGTGTTTTGATGGCGGGTATCCTATGGAAGTACCAGCTGAGGGCATAGCGTGATACAATAATAGCTGTTGAAACTCTGCGGGGGTGGCGAAATGGCAGACGCGCCAGACTTAGGATCTGGTGGAGTAATCCTTAGGGGTTCAAGTCCCCTCCTCCGCACTGTAATTTACAATTTCTTTTCATCATAGTAAACTTTCAACCATTCACATCAATTTTCACACACAATATAACCTCATACATAGCAAGGGAGGAGCTTTTCTGTCATGGCAGAAATAATAATCATGGGCGAGCTTCTTGTGGAGATTATGCGCCCAAAAGAAGACATACCCCTTTACGCAACGGATTACTTCCGCGGGCCATTCCCAAGCGGCGCACCCGGAATTTTCATCAGCACAGCAGCCAGGCTTGGACATTCAACGGCAATCATAAGCGGTGTCGGAAATGACGATTTCGGCGAAACGATAATGCGCAGGCTGAAGCATGATGGCGTTGACGTTAGCAGGGTCATAATCCCTGAAGACGGACATACGGGAATCGCATTCGTTACGTATTTTGCTGACGGTGAACGCAAATTCCTGTTCTACATGGACAACTCACCATGCGTGAAGGCAAAAGCCCCTGCGGACATGGCCGGATTTGAGGATACTCGTTACATGCACATAATGGGATGCTCATTGATGGCGGATGTAAATTTTGCCCGCGAGATAATCAAGACTATGAACATGATGAAGTCTCACGGCGTGAAAATCAGCTTTGACCCAAATGTGCGCCTCGAAATGATGAAAGACCGCGTTGTTCTCGATATGCTTCATGAAGTTTTCGACAGCTCAAGCATACTCATGCCGGGTGTGTCAGAGTTAAAGATGTTCACGGGGAAAAATGACATTGGCGAGGCGGTCAAGGCAGTGTTCGAGAATCCGAATCTCGAAGTCCTCGTGTTGAAGAACGGCTCTAAGGGTTCACAGATTTACACGCGCAAAGGACTCGAAGTTGAGCAGCCAATCTACAAAGTTGTGCAGGAAGACGCTACCGGGGCAGGAGACTCATATGATGCTGCATTCATCTGCGGAATTGCTGAGGGGAAATCTCTTGCTGATGCCGCGAAAATGGGTGCCGCCGCAGGAGCTTTGAACGCCGCCGCATTCGGGCCAATGGAAGGGAAAATCACCCCCGATAACATCAGGAACATGATAGAGGGCAAATATCACAATGACTAACACAAACGCGGCAGTCCTCAAAATCAGCAAGTCATCTTCAGGAAGTTCACTCACAATTTCGCTTGAAGGCAGGCTAGACACAACTACAGCACCACAGCTTGAGTCAGAAGTCAAGGGAGGTCTTGAGGGCGTTACGGAATTAGCGTTTGACTTGTCGGCTCTCGAATTTGTCTCATCGGCAGGGCTTCGTGTTTTCCTCCTTGCTCAGAAGGCCATGAAGAAGCAGGGTATTATGACAATCAGGCATCCTATACCTAGCGTCCTGAAGGTGTTTGAGGTAACAGGTTTCAGCCGTATCCTGACCATCGAGAAATGACCGCAAAGAATCCCATAGGCAGGAAGGTTCGCCGTCTCGTAGTGAACGTAGCACTTTCTGGCCTTCTGGTTACGAGTGCAATCGCAATCGTGAGTATGCACAACATCAGGGAGAAGAACAAGGAAGTCCTCATCACCCAGATGGAGACGAGCCTATACAACACCATCAAGGACAAGGCAAAGTTCGCAGACTCAGAGCTTGGGAAATACCTAGAGTACGCGAATATGTTTGCGGATTACGTCAACGTTCTCTATGCTAACCCGTCAAAGTTCGTTCCCAATGAAGTCCTCCCACCAAGACGGGAAAATGCAGGCCGCTTCGTGATGCTTAGGACACTCCTCAATGAGCAGACAAAGTACGAGTCCCTCAAGGAGGAGTGTTCTCTTCTGGGAAATATCGAGCAAGTGTGGATACCCTTCCTTAAAGCTCATAGTGAGGTCAGCATATTCCTTGCTACAAAGTCGGGCTTCTTGATGACGTATGATGCTCATTCTGACCTGTCATTGCCGCGTGAAGGACAGCAGGAAGTGTATTACGACTTCACGGGGTCATCATGGTACTTGCGATGCTCCACAACAGAGACAACCGGCTTCACCGACATATACGATGACCATTACGGGCGCGGAAAAATGATGACGGCCTTTGCCCCATTCTATGACGGCGGTGGGAATTTTGCCGGGGCTATGGGTCTGGACATACTGATAACCGACCTTTACCGCGCAATAGTGGCTATCGACATGGGAAGGGGGGCATATGCTTTCATTGTCGACCACATGGGAAAAGTCATCAGTAGCTCCGACAATCCAAACGCAGAAGCAGCCATGCTATCGGATGACCCGGACATTACCCCGCAGATAGCACGCGAAATACTTGCAGGACGTACAAGCGTAGCACTCTCAAGAAGTGAAACGTATTACGCCTATACTCCCATAAGGTCAACGGGCTGGAAGCTCTGCATCAAGATGCCCAGAAGCCTCGTACTTTCACCGCTCTCGTACATCTACGAGAATGTAGAGTGGGCAATACTCTTGCTCCTTCTGTCGTTCGTCATAATATGGGCAGTCGTCCGAATTGCAGGGCGTAAGTTCTCTGAGAGGCTCACAGCACCAATACGCAGGCTCGGCCATGATGTGGACAAAATCAGCAGCGGCAACCTTGAACACAGGGCGGAAATCACGAGCGATGACGAAATCGGCGAACTTGCAAGGCACTTCAACGACATGACCGCATCACTCAGGGAATACATAGCCTACCTTGCAGACGTTACGGCAGAGAAGGAACGAATTGGCGCGGAACTCAGCATTGCTACACAGATTCAGGCTGACATGCTCCCGAAGATAATTCCGCCGTTCCTGAACCATGAGGCTTTTGACATCAGCGCAACAATGTACCCAGCAAAGGAGGTCGGGGGCGACTTCTACGACTTCTTCATGATTGATGATAACCATCTGGCTTTGGTCATGGCCGATGTGTCTGGAAAGGGAGTGCCTGCCGCGCTCTTCATGGTAGTAGCGAAGACGCTCATCAAGAACCGCGCAATGATGGGAGGGACTCCGGGCGAAATTCTTCACGACGTGAACAACCAGCTATGTGAGGGCAATGACTCGTCCCTGTTCGTTACGGTGTGGCTTGGGATTCTTGAGCTTCCAACAGGAAAGGTTACAGCCTCGAATGCTGGCCATGAACCCCCGGCAATAAGGAGGGCGGGCGGTAAGTATGAGCTATTCGGGACAGCACAGAACGTTGCACTCGCAATAATGGAGGATATGGAGTTCTCGGATGATGAGTTCAAGCTAGAGCATCTCGACACCATATATCTCTACACTGACGGAGTAACTGAGGCAACGAACACACAAAGGCAGCTCTACGGTACTGACAGGATGATTGACGAGCTCAACAGCACGAGGGGAGCTCCGGCGGATGAAGTCTTGACACTCATGAACAGGTCAGTGAGGGAGTTCACCGGCGATGTACCGCAGTTTGATGACGTTACTATGTTGTGCTTGCAGTTCTTCGGGAGCATTGAGATGCTCACTGTCGAGGCCGATACCGGGAAACTTCACGACGTTATAGCCTTCGTTGATGAGTACCTGGAGAAGTGGGGATGCCCAGCATCGTTCATCTCGGAGATTGAGCTTGCTGTTGAGGAAATTTTCGTGAACATTGCGAGTTATGCCTACAAGGACAAGGAAGCCGGAGGAATGGCAACAATAAGCATCCGCCATCTTGGCAAGGACGTAGAGATCATATTCACCGACAGCGGAACACCCTACAACCCGCTTGAACATTCTGACCCTGACATAACGCTTGACGCTGACGAACGGGATATTGGCGGGCTGGGAATATATATCGTCAAGCAGAGCATGAACTCAGTATCATACGAGTACATTGGCGATAATAACGTCTTCAGGATGCGCAAGGACATTCACGACACTGAAGACTGAAGGAGAGATTATCTATGCCTATTGAACAGCAGAAGGAACTGGCCGAACG
>JAFSKY010000181.1 GCA_017448685.1 Synergistaceae bacterium | reverse complement strand
TGGCACCTCTTCAGAAAAGAAAGGACTTCTCCGTTACTGCTACATGACTACCGCGAGCATTTTTGCCGAAGTGATAGCCTCACTCATTCTCGCAAACGTGCAATCTCCTGCGCCAGTCGCGGAATATTTTTGCCGCCTCATGCTTCAATGCACGAATTGCGGAGTGTATTTCATGTTCATGCGCTACATATCATGCTTCGGAATTGACACGCCCGTCAAAAGGAACATGCTTTACGCCCAAAATATTATGCTCGGCGTATTCTTCTGGCTGATGCTTGCAGGGCATTTCACCGGGGCAAATTACGCCATCACTCCCGGCGGAGTCAGTGAGGGGGCTTTGTGCTGGGTATTATCATCGGGATTCATATTGCTGTGGTCATTGTGGACATGGGCTGAAATATTCCTTTACCGCAGAGCCTTCACGCGGGGGCAGCTGATAGCTCTTGTAGCGAACCTCATTGTGTGCTGGGCGGTAATTGGCATTCAGCGTCAATTCTTCCCGGAGATTCCTGTGCAATTCATCATCATTTCCGTGAACGTGTATTACTTCTTCTTCCTCCTTGAGACTCCAGCGTATAGAGACCTCGAACGCACTCTTGAACGTCTCCGCAAAGCCAAAGCCATCGCTGACGAAGCCAACGAGCAAGCTATAGCCGCCGACAAAGCTAAAGGTGAATTTCTCGCCAACATGAGCCACGAAATCAGAACGCCCCTCACGACAATTCTCGGAATGGACGAGGTTATACTCCGCAAGCATGAGGCCGGGCCAATATATGAATACGCGAGGGATATTCAGAGCGCAGGCAATACACTTCTCCACATCATCAACGACATATTAGACTTCTCCAAAATCGAATCAGGGCAGCTCGAACTTGCCGCAAGAAATTATGACCTCGCCAGAGTCTTACGTGATGTCGACAACATGATAAAGATTCGCGCAGAACAAAAAGGACTCCAATACACAGCACAGATTGATGACACATTGCCGGATGAGTTATTCGGCGACAGGATAAGAGTCCATCAAATTATGGTCAACATCCTCAACAACGCAGTGAAATACACCAAGAAAGGTAGCGTTAAGTTCACACTTACGGGCGTTAAAGGCGATGACCCATCATTGATTGTCCTTCACATAACTGTAGCTGATACAGGTATAGGCATTCACGCTGAGGACATACCCAAGCTGTTCAAGTCATTCAGCAGGATTGACGCAAAAGAAACACATAATATTGAAGGAACTGGATTAGGTCTCGCGATTACAGGACGGTTGATTGAGCTTATGGGCGGTAATGTGGAAGTTACATCAACATACGGTATGGGATCAACGTTCCATGTTGCAATACCGCAGAAAATTGTGGGCGAGAAAACTATCAGAGATTACGAGATTGAAGACTCCCACAAGAAAAAGGAAGAGCGCAAAGTCCTCAAAGCACCGACAGCAAGAATACTCATAGTTGACGACAACGACATGAACAGAATAGTGTTGCGTTCGCTCATGAAGGAAAATGAAGTGAAAGTTGATGACGCTGAATCGGGTGAGGAATGCCTCAAGAAATGCGCGGAAAATGAGTATGACGTGATATTGATGGATTACATGATGCCACGCATGGACGGCAAAGAGACTCTTTCACGCCTCAAGGCCATGCAAGACGCTCCCGGTGCGCGGGCAAAAGTCATCGTATGCACAGCAAATGCCCTCGTGGGAGTCAGGGCTGAATTGCTTTCGGCAGGATTTGACGACTTCCTGAGCAAACCCGTCAACGGAAAAGAACTCGAAGAAATGCTCGGCAAATACATTCCACGCGAGAAAATCACACAGGGCGCGGAGGGCTAAAGGCTCAATGCTTACATACGGATTTGACGTAAGTATTGAGGTGGCAATAATACCATTCCTCGCAGTCATGGCCGTGTTTCTGTTCATGCGCTACAGGACAAACGCGGAAATCAACAAGCGATTCAGGCTTCTTGCACTGGCGACTCTATGCGGGGCAGTCTTGGAGGTGTCATCAACATTGCTCATTGATGGTTGGGGGCATCGTCATGGCGTGAATGTCGTTGTGCGGACTCTGTATTATGCCTCCGTGAACGTCAACGCTTAT
>JAFSKY010000180.1 GCA_017448685.1 Synergistaceae bacterium | reverse complement strand
TGTAATCTCTGACACCCTCAAGCCTAATGCCCATGAAGCCGTGAATGCCCTGAAATCTGAGGGGATAAGCCATGTTGTGATGTTTACGGGCGATAATGAGAACACAGCGCGTGAGGTTGCCGAAGCTGCCGGGATTGACGAATATCACAGCTCAATGCTTCCTGACGACAAAGTCAACATGGCCGAGTCCCTTCTTGGCGTGAAGATTTTTGTCGGCGACGGAATCAATGACGCTCCTTTACTGGCCTGCGCTGATGTTGGAATCGCTATGGGGGGGCTTGGCTCTGATGCGGCTGTTGAGGCTGCTGACGTTGTGTTGATGGATGATGACCCCATGAAAGTCCCGGAGACCGTGAGGATTTCGCGTAGGTGTATGCGAATCGTGAGGCAGAATGTTTACGGCTCAATAGGCGTTAAAGTGTTGTGTCTTGCGCTTGGGGCGATTGGGCTTGCTGGAATGAGGGTTGCTGTTTTCGCGGATGTTGGAGTGATGGTGCTGGCGGTTGTGAATGCGATTAGGGCGGGGCTTGGCAGTGTTAATGTTTCACGTTCTGCGGGGTAAAATACAGAAATTCACGTAAAAGGAGAAATCACACATTGAAGTATGACTTTGAGACAACACACAAACGTTTTCACACAGGCGCATTCAAATGGGAGCAAATGACACGTGCAGGCGTTCAAGACACAGAAGACATAATCCCGTTCTCTGTTGCTGACATGGAGTTTGTTACACCGCCTGAGATTGTCGAGGCATTGAAGCGTGAGCTTGACTCGTCCGTCATGGGATATGCTGACACTACCCCCGAATATCTCGATGCTGTATGCTCATGGATGAAGACACGTCGTAATTGGGACGCTAGGCCGGAATGGATACTGAATACACATGGAGTCGTTGATGCGTTCTTTGAGGCAGTGAGGGCTTTCACTCGTGAGGGCGATGGAATAATCCTCATGACACCAGTATATTACCCTATGTACACGGCTGTAACGTCAACAGGTCGCATTCTTCTGGACAATCCGCTAATCAATACTGGGACTTGCTATGAGATTGATTTTGACGACCTCGAACGCAAAGCCTCAGACCCACGCGCTAAAATGCTCATACTTTGCAGCCCACATAACCCTGTTGGGCGCGTTTGGACTCGTGATGAGCTAACACGTGTCGGAAATATCTGCATGAAGCATAATGTTCTTGTCGTGTCGGATGAGATTCATTTTGACCTCATTATGCCCGGCCATGTGCATACTGTTTACGCGTCAATATGTGAGGAGTTCGCGCAAAATTGCCTCGTATTGACCGCCCCCAGCAAAACATTCAACATTGCCGGCCTCCAAACCTCCAATGTATTCATCCCTAATCCAGAATTACGCTCGCAATATCTCACTGCGTTAAAGCTCCGTAATCCTCAACCGAAATGCAACATACTCGGCTACCGTGCATGTGAAGCTGCGTACAGATTCTGCGGTGAATGGCTTGACGAATGTTTGAGCGTTATTGATGGCAACAGGAGAGTCATCACAGACTTCATGAGCCGTGAGTTCCCTCAAGTGAAAGTGTATGACCTTGAAGGGACATATCTCTTATGGCTGGACATGAACGGACTCGGAATAGGCTATAAGGAATTAGAGCGGGTAAATCGTGAGGAAGCGCGACTGTTCTTTGACGAGGGGTATGTGTTTGGGAGTCAGGGTGAAGGCTTCGAGCGGTGGAATATTGCCTGCCCGGCGAGATATATTCATGGGGCGTTAGGGCGGATGAAGGAAGCGTATACGAAATACATCAGGTGATATATAATTTTGGCTGTCAGGCTTGAGGGCATTGGGCGCACCTGATTTCGGGTCAGGGGGCGTTTCGGACGTAGCGCATTGGGACTCAGTCTGACTATTTCCCCGCCGTTTACGTGGCTCGTCCCATTAGGTTGGGACTGTTCGTAATTGGGGAATGCATTTGATGTTCGGACTGCCTAGAGGTCTGCGTGGCTCGCCCCATTAAGTTGGGGCTGTTCGTGGAGGGGTGGCCGGACATTTTTTGTTGGGGAATGCCTTTGCGGGCGTTCTCTTTTTTTGTGCTGTATACTATGCGGAAATTTCACATCACAAGGAGATAATCATCATGCTTTCAAGCATTATCGCGTTCATTATAGTTATCGCAGTGTGTGTTATCGTACACGAATACGGCCATTACATTACCGCCAAGATTCTCGGAGTCCAAGTTCACGAGTTCGCTTTCGGAATGGGTACGCCAATCCTCCAACATCGCGGCAAAAACAATATGCTTTGGTCATGGAGGCTTTTCCCTATTGGAGGATTCTGCCGTCTCGCTGGAATGAATGAGGAGGACGATGACGAAACAGTCATCCCCGGTAAAGGCTTCAACGAGCAACCAGCGTGGAAGAGATTTCTGATTCTCCTCAACGGCTCAGCGTTCAACATACTGCTTGCCGTTCTTCTCATGGCCGTATATCTCTGGGGGCATGGAGTGCTTGACATGGACAGCACACGCATAGGCGAAATCATGAAGGGATTCCCCGCAGAGACTGCTGGGATTCAGGTCGGCGATGAGATATTGAGCGTCAACGGAATCAATGTCAGCAGATGGCGCGAAATGTCAGAGAAGATTCGCGTTGAGGGCGGGAAAAATGAGCCTGTAGCTGTAGGCATAAAACGCGGGAATGAAACCATGACCCTCACAATGACCATTCCAGACAGCAAAGAATACGGTCGTCCAATGCTGGGAATTTCTCCGTCATATGTACGTTACGGAGTGTTTCAGGCGTTCAGGAGTTCAGCGGGATATATCTACAGGATGACGGTTATGATGTTACGGGGGCTTGCTGAATTGGTGATGGGCTATCAGGAAGCTGACGTTACCGGGCCTGTTGGGATCGCGTCTATGTCCGGGCAGGCTATGCGTTCTGGGCTTTGGGGATTCATCACGTTCATTGCTGTAATCGCTCTCAATCTCGGAATACTGAATCTCTTCCCCATTCCAGCACTTGACGGCGGACGAATATTGTTCGTGTTGCTTGAGATGATATTACGCAGGAGGCTTCCCGAAAAAGTCGAGAACTGGATACACACAGCCGGATTTGCCCTGTTGATTTCCATCATGATATTAATCACCTGCAAGGACGTGTACAATCTCTTCATCACACATTAAAGGAAGGCTCATCATGAACAGCAAACGACAAGTCAATATAGGCGGTCTCATAATAGGCGGAAATGCTCCCGTCAGAGTTGAGAGTATGTTGAAGATTCCTCTGAACAAACGCGAGGAATGTACAGCGCAATGTGAGAGGCTCATTCAATCCGGCTGCGAAATGGCGAGGGCGGCACTTCCTGACGCTAAATTTGCCTCAGATCTGAAAGCTCTTGTTGCGTCCACGAAGCTGGCAATAATGGCGGATATACATTTTGACCCGGCATTAGCGATTCTTGCGATTGAGGCAGGTTGCAAGGCAATACGCATAAATCCCGGCAACATGCCTTTATCCCGGCTTGATGACGTAATCACATGCGCCAAATCATCAGGAGTCGTTATCCGTATAGGCGCGAATGGAGGCAGTGTATCACAGTCCCAGCTTGATGCGGCTCAAGGCGATAGGGCTAAAGCACTCTTCATTGCGGTGCGTGAGCAGGCAGAATTATTGCTGAGGCATAACTTCACGGACATAATATTATCGGCGAAATCCTCAAGCGTTCCCGAATGCGTGAAGGCAAATGAGCTTATCGCGGCGGAATATCCTGATTTCCCCATGCATATTGGACTAACTGAGGCCGGGCCGGGTGATGGCGGAGTCGTCAAGGGTTCGGCGTGTATTTCGTCGTTATTGATGCGTGGAATCGGTGATACGTTGCGAGTGTCATTGACGGATGAGCCAGAGCGTGAAGTGAGAGTCGGTTATGAGATTCTGAAGGCGTTGAAGCTCAGGACTCGCGGCGTGAATCTCATCTCATGTCCAACTTGCGGACGTAGACGGGCTGACGTTATGCGCCTCGTAAAAATCGTTGAGCCTATGCTAGCTGGACTGCCTGATGGTGTGAGCGTGGCTGTTATGGGCTGTGAGGTGAATGGGCCGAAGGAAGCGCGTCATGCCAAATTCGGAATCGCCGGGACACCTGGAGGAGCTGTGTTATTCCGTGAGGGGAAATCTTGTGGGGAATATCCATTTGATGAGCTTGAAGCGGTGTTGCCTGAGTTTTTCGGGATGACTAGCTTGCATTGATGATAATGTGTTTGTGAACGCTATTACAATGAGTGGCAATACAGTAGAGCAACATTTGAAGCTATGATTGCGGAGGCTCTGACAGAAAACGACTCTCATACATTGCCCGCTTCTGTTGGAGCCTCAAATTTCGCGGGGCTGTCTTTTTTCATGCGTACAATTTCCGTGCCTCGTCAATGAAATACCTCACATGACCCGGAATATAGCTCCCCTTCCTCATTGCCGCAACAAAATCGCTATGCACACCATTTTCCCCAAAACTGTACGTATCAATCTCAGGCTTCGGGGAATGCCATCTCAAATGGGACTCGAATATGAATGACACGCCCCAACCCTGTTCTGTGAGTGAGATTACTGCGGGCATGTTGTTTGTTGTGATTGAGTTCGTGAGGTCAATACCTGCCTGCTTGAGGTAGTAGCGCGAGATTTGCCCGGTTCGTTGTTCCGGCGACAAGAGGATTAACCGTTCGTTACGTATTGCCGACAAATCAAGCCCCCCATTAACCGCGAATTTCCCGGCCATGTGGTTACGGCATGTGTATATCAATAGCTCCTCGTGCGCTAAAGTCTCGTAGGTTATATGAGGATGCGACTCATGTGGCTTGCTGTAGAAGGCCAAATCTATATCGCCCTCCAAAAGTTTAGCGTCAATTGCAGTAGAGACAAGAACCACAATATTCACATCTCATTTCAGAAATGATCACAGGGGCGCCACAGTTAGGGCATTTCAGAAAAGAGAGTTTATACCTATACTCCATAGAATATTCTTGGCATTGCGTATTATCATCTTCCTTCATGCGTATTTGGCACATAGCTTGGTCGAAATTGTCTTTTGCTTTTAAAATCGCGCTGGCATACTCAACATATGCTTTTCCTGCCCTAGTTAAACCCGTGAGATTCTTTTTTTCATCTCTCGTAAAAAGTTTAAACTTAAGCCATCTTTCAACTCCTGATAACGTCATGGCGACACTTTGCGGAGCTTCATTAAAATATAAGGCAGTTGCTACTATGCTCATTGATTTAGCAAGATTTTCAATAAGGCGCAGTATATTAACGTCAAAAGAGAATTTGTACTTCACCATTGTATTGTTTCATCTCCTTGATGCTGGAATGATTACGCTGAAAAATATAACCTGAAATAAGGAGATATGGAAATATCAAAAACTTATGGAACAAACAGCAAAATATTAATAGAGGTAATAATTGACGGACTCGGAGGCTCATATTCAGTAAC
>JAFSKY010000179.1 GCA_017448685.1 Synergistaceae bacterium | reverse complement strand
ACTGTCGGAAGTTCATTCACATACATCATAGGTCCGGGCTGAATCCCCTTCATGATGAACGCCCCCAAAAGCACAGCCGTAACAGCGTCTCCAGGAACGCCCAATGACAGCAACGGAATCATTGCTCCCCCGGAACAGCCGTTATTCGCGGATTCTGTAGCGGCGACTCCGTTAGGGATTCCAGTCCCCCATAATTCTGGGTGCTTTGATGCGCTCTTGTTGAAGCCATAAGACACAAACACAGCAATATCTCCACCAGCACCGGGAATCGCTCCGATTAACGTCCCTATGAGGCCGCCGGATATTATGTTCGGCCATATCTTACCTATTGTCTTGATGTCGGGGAGGACGTTCGTTATTTTCTCCTCTGATTTCTGTTGCTTCTCCTCACCTGTGATAATCCTCTCAACACCCGCTATAACCTCAGCTATTGCGAAGAGTCCTATAAGTGTTGGGATGAATGAGAAGCCTGACAGTAACGGGCGGAATCCGAATATAAACCTCTTTGCGCCGTATGTGGGATCTTGTCCGACTGTGGCGAGCAATAATCCGAAGAACGCCGAAATTAACCCTTTTGCGATTGATTTCCCGGAGATTGAGACGATTACCGACAGCCCGAAAAACGCAAGCATGAGCATTTCAGCACTCGTGAACTTCATGGCCATTTGAGCGACAACAGGTGATAGGAACGTCATCACCAATGCCCCAAGAACGCCGCCGCAGAATGATGCGAACATTGCAATGGATAATGCTTTACCCGCCTGACCTTTTTGGCACATCGGATAACCATCAAGCAGAGTCGCCGCCGCACTTGGAGTCCCAGGTGCGTGAATGAGTATTGCGGAGATTGAGCCGCCGTACATGCCTCCGCAGTATATTCCGAGAAGAAGCCCGATTGACGGTATCAGATCCATTCCGAATGAGAACGGAATCAGAAGCGCAACTCCCATTGTGGCGGTCATTCCCGGCACAGCTCCAAGAAGTACACCGCCCAATGCGCCAAGCAGAGTCATTGCGATTACTTGAACGCTCGTAAAAACATTCGCATAGCTTTCAAACAGCAAACCCCAGTCCATTTTCACACCTCCTTAGAATTTGTCTGCAAGGTCGCGCAAAGGCTGAAGGACTCCCATAGGGATATTGACCGTAAGCAGCTTGTAGAATATGAACCACATAACCAGCGGCACAATAATTGACACGGGGATAATCACCTTCAGGTCGCGTTTTCCGATGAGCCACATAATAATCACGCTCGTTATTGCTGAGACGAGGACATATCCGAGCTGGTTGAAGAAGTATGTGTACAGTATGCACAGCACAATCACGAAAAATGCCGCCGCGACTCCTCTGTTCGTGAAGGGATTTATGCTTGCGGATAATTCGTTTTCGGGGTCTTCAGGCTTCATGCCACGCGCAACTTTCAGCAGTGATTGAACGAACAATATCACCGTGAAAATGAACATTCCGCATATCATGATTTGTGGGAATGTGGCAGGCTGAACATATGCCCGTTTGTGAACCTTGAAACTTGTAGTCTCAATATATGCCCAAACCTCAAAGGCCAGAAGTATCACCGAGCAAATGAGGCTGGCAAAGGCTTTAGTCTGCGTTTTCTTCAAGAACATTCACTCCTTGCTTCAGATACAAAAAAAGATGGGCAGGCGTGAACCTTACCCATCTTAGAGAGTCATAGCTTTTACAGCTCAATTCCGGCAGCTTCCATTGCGGCGGGAACGTCTTTTTCTTCCTGCTGCTCTAGGAACGCTTTGAACTCTGCTCCATCAAGATACGCTATACCGAGTCCGGCATTGGCCATGTACTTGACGAAATCCTCATCCTTTACGGCGGCTTTGCAGGCATCAGCGAGTTTTGCCTTTATGGAAGCGTCCACGCCATTAGGTAGACCGAGTCCGCGCCATGTCGCATAGAACGCGTTTACGCCTTGTTCCTTGCATGTTGGGACATTGCCGAAAACCTCATTGTTGATGCGCTCTTCAGCCATAAGCCCCAAGCACACGAGATTCCCGGACTCGATGAATGAGCGAGCCTCCGCAAGTGATACCGTAACGCCCTCAATGTCGACACCTTGCGCCGCGGCCTGAACAGCTGAAGCAGCTCCGTCAGGGTACGTTACCATTTTGAGTTCAACGCCTGCTACATTCATGAAATATCCGCCAGCTATGTGCCACACTGAATTAGCCGATGAGCCTCCCATGCGGACTTTTCCGGGATTGGCCTTGCAGTATTCGATGAACCCTTTGAGATCCTTAATGCCGTTCTTTTCCGCCCAAGCCTTATTGACGGTGATCCCGGCGGGGTCTGCGTTGAGCCTGCAAAGAGGGTCATAGTTCACGTAGGACTTGTAGTCAGAGACATCAAGAGCCTTGTACGTAACGAACTCAAACGTAACCATTCCGAATGTGTAGCCATCCGGGTCAGCGTCAGCGATTGCCTCATGACCAGTTACGCCGCCTGCACCTGTCTTGTTGTCGACGATTATTGTTTGGCCGAGCTGTTTCTCCAATGCCTGACAGAAAGCGCGAAGACATGAGTCAGTCCCTCCACCAGCCCCCCACGGACATATAGCCGTGAGAGATTTCTCCGGGTAAGCGGCCATAGCAGATGACGCGCACAGAGCGATAACGAGAACCATCATGACAAAAAGTAGCTTCTTCAACGATGCTTCCTCCCTTGATTGTTTTGTGTGAAAAAATTTGTGTGGGTTGATGTGAATTATATTGTAACGGGCGCAGATATGTCAAACAAAAATCCGGCCTTCATGGGAGATTACGTTTTTATTCCGCCTGATGAAGTACGCTCCTCGCAAGCGCAAATGTCATACCGTCATACACAGCTTTGTTGCGCAAAAGCACAGCCCCTTCACCCGCGCAAACCATGCATGACCGCTCGCAAACGTTATCCGTCCCGGTGAACCGCCTCACAGTCTCTGATGCCGTGAAATTCCCCGCAAGCCCGTTAAGCTCATCCGCCGTGAACGCCATGAACGGGATATTATGCCTTGCCGCAAAAATCTTCATGGCTGGCTCATTCGCTTTGATGTCGATTGACGCAAGAGCCTTCAATGACAGCGGACTCACTCCTGCCCCTTTGAGGAAATCTGTAGCTGCTGAGTCAAAATCTGCTGGACTGACTCCACGATTACAGCCCGCCCCAAGCACGAGGACTCTCGGACGAAGCATTAACGTTACGGCAAAAGGCGCGGGAATGTCCTCATGAGTTATGGCGACTCCAACTGGGCAGCCCTCAAGGATTCGCGATGATACATGCTTGACGGCTTCAGGATTCTCGATTGCGCAATCATTCTTCACCGCCCATTCATCAATAGCAGGCAGGCCGTTAATGTCTGTGGCAGTAGTGATTATTGGGATGGCGTGAAGGAAGTCGGCGATTTTCCGCGCAAGGTCATTTGCCCCTCCCACATGGCCGGACAATAACGGGATAACGAATCTCCCGGCCTCGTCAACGGAAATCACAGCGGGGTCAGTCATTTTTCCGCGTATGTGTGGAGCAACAGCTCTAACGGCAATTCCGCAGGCGCATACGAATATCAACGCCCCGGCTTCATGGAAATATCTTCCAGCCCATTCAGCGAGGGGGGAATCAATCGGCCTCACTCCCTCACGTGAAAATCTCACAGGCGCAAAAACTTCACCGCCGAGAACCTCAGTGAGCTTCAATGCAAGATTAACCCCTCTGTGTGTGAAGGCTGCTATTGCGATATTCATGGGAAAAATTTTTGTCGTAGAGCTTTGACTTTGCGGATGTGTCATCATTCAGGAAATTTCCCGCGAGAATTATTGCCGATTTCGTGATGCCCTGTGAGAGTCCCGGAAGCGTTGCAAGTGTCCCACGAATGACTCTCTCATCCGGCCATGAGGCATGATACACCACAGCCGCCGGGGTATCAGGGTCATAGCCACCCGCAACAAGCTCAGAGCATACAGCCTCAATCATTCCCGCCGACAAAAACACAGCCATACTTGCGCCGTGTGAGGCAAGAGACTCTATGCGTTCTCGTTCAGGAACGGGAGTCCTTCCTTCATGCCGAGTGATTATGAGCGTCTGAGATTCTCCCGGTACTGTGTATTCTGTCATGAGTGCTGACGAGGCCGCAAAGAGTGAGCTTACTCCCGGGACAACCTCAAAGGGTATGTTTTTCCCGCGAAGTATATTCATCTGCTCACGTATTGCCCCGAAAAGCGCAGGGTCGCCAGAATGAAGCCTCACTGTGATTATTCCGCGTTCATGGCCGGAAATGAGGAGGCCGGAAATCTCATCTAGCGTCATTGTTGCGCTGTCGAATATCTCGCATTTGTTGCTTGCGTATGCTGTGAGGATTTCGGGGTTGACCAACGAGCCAGCGTATATGATTCTCCCGGCATGTCGCAGAATCTCAGCCCCCCTAACTGTGATTAGGTCAACAGCTCCCGGCCCGGCACCGATGAAGTAAATCACAGCTCGACCACCCTCAGCCCCAATGACCGCGCAATCTCTTCACATTCCGTGAACATGTACATGAGAGTGTTGTTGCTGTGCGAATCGCTGGAGAGTATGACGCTTCCATTATTGGCGGCTATGCGTTCAAGTATTCTGCGTGAGGGGTATGGGGATTTCCTGTAGCCTTTTGACACAGCTCCCGTGTTAATCTCAAATGGCTTCCCTGTCTTGAGGAGAATATCAAGCGCGTTATTGCTGGCCTCAATGTAGCGTGGGTTATTCTCGTCAAAGAATTTCCCGCCCTCGTTGAATTTCGTTACGAGGTCAAAATGCCCGATTATGTCAGCTCCAGTTTTGTTGACGACATCAGCGACCAGCGCAAAATATTTTCCGGCCATGTCGTAAGGATCATCGTCGCATTCATGAATCAGTTGCGCGAGTATTTCAGGAGTGTCATCAACCGACAAATACCCCGCATCAGTTTTCACGTAATGCACAGAGCCTATGACGTAATCATATTCCCCCCTGTCAATGTCGGAATAATAATCACGTTCAATCCCGCAGAGAATCTCAATCTTCCCTGCGTATTTCTCCTTGAGGCGGCGTATTTCATCCCTGTAGCGCGATTCATCCTCAGGGGACATGCACGGCTCTGGGTCAAATGGTGTGTATGAATGTCCCGAAAAGCCTATGCGTTTCATCCCACGCCGTAACGCCTCGTGTATGATTTCTTCCGGGGAGTTTTTGCCGTCGCAGTATGTTGTGTGAATGTGGAAGTCTGACAGTATCACGATGTCATTTTCTCCTGCTTAACCTTTTTGTCTATGACGTGGCGCGAGGCAAGCTCAAGTATTATGTCCTTGATGTCAATATTCATTTCCGCCATAAGCACAAGCAAGTGATATACGAGGTCGGAAATCTCGTACACGGTTTCTTTGCGGTCATTCTTTGCGGCGATTATGACTTCTGAGCTTTCTTCGCCAATCTTCTTGAGTATCTTATCGAGTCCCTTCTCGAAAAGGTATGACGTGTAAGACCCTTCAATGCTCTCATTCTTCCTGCCCTTGATGAGTTCCATCAGCCCGCATAGTGTGAATCTCTCATGCTCTTTTTCCTCACGTGGCATAACGTCATCCATGAAGCATGACTCATTCCCCAAATGGCAAGCTGGCCCGTCAGGCTTCACATACACCAGAAGCGTATCACGGTCGCAATCTGTCATGATACGGCGTATGTGCTGGTAGTTGCCGCTGGTCTCACCTTTGAGCCATAATTCTTGGCGCGAACGACTCCAAAAGCATGTGAGTTTGCGTTCAAGCGATATTCTGAGGCTTTCACGATTCATATACGCCATCATAAGCACATCCCCTGAATCATCATTAACGACAATCGCGGGGATTAATCCTTTGTCATCAAATTTCAGCTCGTCAATGTCTATCATGTTCATATCCTCACAGGTATATTTGCCTCATTCATTGCTGCTTTGAGGTCTGCTATGCTCACTTCACCGAAATGGAATATTGATGCCGCCAATCCCGCATCAGCCCCAGGTACTTCCCTGAACAATGTGATGAAGTCATCAATTTTCCCCGCACCGCCTGAAGCTATGACAGGGACATTCACAGCCCCGCAAACGGCCTTCAACATGTCGATGTCGAAACCCTGCTTCACGCCGTCAGTGTCGATTGAGTTCAGCACAACTTCACCCGCGCCAGCATCAACGCACCTCCGAATCCATCCTACAGCTTCAATGCCAGTATCATCACGCCCGCCACGCGCAAAAACATGAAACTCACCGTCAACGCGCTTAACGTCAGCAGAGATTACTACACACTGAGAGCCGTATAGCTTTGCGGCTTCAGGAATCAGCGAGGGATTCATTATTGCGCCAGTATTGACGCTAACTTTGTCCGCCCCGCATGAGAGAACGCGCTCAAAGTCATTCACGCTTGAGATTCCTCCGCCAACTGTGAGAGGGATAAATACATTTCGTGCTGTTTCGCGGAGAATGTCCGTAAAGATTTTCCGGCCGTCAGATGATGCTGTTATGTCGTAAAACACGAGTTCATCCGCACCGTTTGAGGAGTAATATTTTGCCAGCTCAACGGGGGAATTTACATCGTTAAGCCCCTTGAAGTTTACGCCCTTGACGACTCTGCCGTCCTTAACGTCAAGGCATGGTATTATGCGCTTCGTTATCATGATTTAGCCGCCTCGATTGCCTCAGAGATTTTTACCGCCCCGGTGTAATACGCCTTCCCGATTATAGCCCCATAAACGCCGACTCCCGCAAGCGTTCTCACGTCATCAAGTGAGCTTACTCCCCCGGAAGCTGTTATGTTCATGCTGAAATTTTGCGTCAACGCCCTGTAAAGCTCAATGTTGACTCCCTTCATGGCACCATCGCGAGAAATGTCGGTTGAGATTATCGTCTGGACTCCAATATCCTGCATTTTTCCGCAGAATGTCATAGCCTCAATGCCGGAGTCCTCAAGCCATCCTTTGACGGCGATTTTTCCCCCGCGAATGTCAGCACCAACAGCGATTTTCCCGCCGAAATTCTGTACAGCCTCAGACGCGAATCCCTCATCCATAACCGCCGATGTTCCGAGAATTACGCGCTCAATTCCCGCGTTCACGTAACGTTCAATTGCGGCCATGTCCCTTATGCCCCCGCCGATTTCGCATTTCAGGCCGGAAGCATCATGAATCCGAATCACCGTCTCAATGTTTACGCATTCGCCAGATTTCGCGCCTTCAAGGTCAACGATGTGAATCCATTGCGCACCCTCATTGCGGAAAATCATTGCCGTGTTCACCGGGTCAGGGTCATACACAGTCATGTTTGAGTAATCGCCGCGCAAGAGTCTCACTGCCTGCCCGCCGAAAATGTCAATCGCCGGAAATATAATCATGCTTTCACCCCGCAGAATGAGCGCAGAATTTCGAGGCCAGCATTGCCGCTTTTCTCCGGGTGATATTGGACTCCGTATATGTTGCCATTTTGCACGGAGGCTGTGAGGTCAGCACCGTAATTTGTCGTTGCGGTGATATATTCGGGGGGGCAGAAGGCCGCGTATGAGTGGACGAAGTAGACGTATTCGCCTTCATGTGTGGTGGCGTATATGCCTGAAGGGTTCGTGAAATGTAGGGCGTTCCATCCCATTTGGGGAATCTTGAGTCCGCCGGGAATGACATCACGTATTGGCCTGACTTCGCCGGGAATAAGGTTGAGGCCGTCAAATTCTCCGAACTCGTAGCTTTTGGTGAACAGTAATTGCATCCCTAAGCATATTCCGAGAATGGGCTTGCCGTTATGCGCCTCAGAGATTAGCGGCTTTGCGAGTCCTGACGAGGATAATTTTTGCGCCGCGTCCCCGAATGCCCCCACGCCAGGAAGAATTATGCGGTCAGCTTTTGCGAGGTCATCGGGATTTGACGTAACGACAGCCGTTTGTCCTATGGCACTGAGTGAGCTTGCGAGGGAAAATAGATTGCCCACGCCATAATTTACGATTGCTATCATGAATATCAAGTTGTCCTTTGCGTGTGAATTTTGGGGGAAAATATATCACAATGCGGAAATTTGCGGAAATCTCTCGTAGCTGTATGAGGCGTTGAGTCCTGAGAGGAATATTGCTCTGTCAGCGAGCTCTTGAGGTTTGAGCATTGAGGCTTTAAGGAGCGTTGCAAGTTCCAGAGAATTAACGGGGCTTCTCTGCATGGCCGAAAGATATTCATCCTTCTTGATGCCGCGCCAGTCAATTCGGGTATTCATTTCGCGCTCAAACATTGCGTCAAGCCACAGCCTCATAGCCCGTCCGTTTCCTTCTGTGAATGGGTGAGCTATGTTCATCTCGATATATTTTGCGAGTATGTCATCAAAAGTTTTCTGTGGCATGTCTGAAATCACTGGTAGTATTTTGTCGAGGAAAATTGAGTTTGCGAATCTGAAACCGCCCTTTGAGATATTGACCGTTCTTATTTTCCCGGCGAAGGTGAACAGCCCTCCGAAAATCATCATGTGAATATCTCTGAGGCATTCCCAAGAGCCTGCTTGCCTCACGAAATCCGGCCATGACTCCCAAACATGATTGACACGTTCAAGCGACAACCTGTCAATTTCCGGCATAATCACATCATAGTTGCGTTCTAATTCTCTCTCGTTGACTGGAAATTTCACCGCATATCACCTCCACAAAAAAACCCCGCAGGATTTGTGATTCCCGCGGGGATTGATACTGCTTCTGCCTTGAAGTGTTCTGTGAGTTACGCTGCTTTAACGCTTCTTCCTGATGATGAATGCCGCCGCAAGAGCCATTACAGCCGCTCCGAATCCTGATGCGCATCCGCCGCCAGAAGCACCGAGCGTAGTTGTGTTTCCAGGGACGGGGGGGTTTATCGGCGTGTTGTTGCTGGTAATGTTCTCACCTGTTCCGCCTGAACTTGTCGTGCTACTAACTGTTCCGATGTTGCTCTTCACGATTGTGTCATTCGTGCTTGCTTCTGGGACAACGCCGAGGTCAACTTCCTGAGTCGTTGTTGTGAGCTGTGTCCTGTCAATCTCAACTGTAGCTGCTGTTGGGTCGTTTGCGTCAGGGGTGATTGTAACGGGGCTGTCAGTTGTTGCGCCGACTGTGCTTGCGCTGAACGGACCGTACTGTGTGCCGCCGAGATAGATATACCACACGCGGACGGCGAAAGCCATAACAAGCCGCTTGCTGTAGGTGTTGCCGCTTGTCCTGAAACTGGATGTCGGTTTGTCTGATCCATCAGCAAACGCGTTGTCAGATATTGCGCCGTTGCTCTTGATGTATCCATTGCTGACGAGGCTCGTAAGCCCTGAATCTTGTGATACTGGCTTGTTTGAGACCGTATTGCCATTCGATGCGGGTTTGTCCTCCGACTCTGGCTTGTCATCAGAGATGGTTTTTGCTCTCACAGTTACAGCCACATCATATGAGGCTGGCAATGATAATCCTGCTCCGAGATTGGCTTCTGCTAGTACAGTGAGGTTCACGCTACCAGCTGTAGCCGATTCAGCCACGCTTACCGTGAGCGTTGCCGATGTTGAGCCGGAACTCGCTGGGGATATGCTTGCTGTTACGCCATTTGATGATGTCGGACGGACTGACCATGTTACAGCGTTGTTCCTGTTGTTTCTGGCTGTGAAACTCATTGTTGCTGAATCGCCAGCCGTGATTGTCATCGTTGGAGCAGTCCCGCTTATCGTGAACAATGACGGATCCGATGCCTGAAGACGGAGCGTTACATCCGCTGCCCCGCCGTAAGCATCCGTGAATGTCAATGTGCCGTCATATCTCTTTGTCGTTGCTGGGTAATCTGACAGTATGAACGAAAGCTCAGGATTTATCGCGAGGGTTATTGTGCCGTCAGCTGACGTTACAGTGAAGCGGAATCCTGAAGGCACTTCGGGCGTTGCTGTGTAGCTCACTGGGGCTGTTCCCGTGTAGCCGAGAGTCCCCGCGCCTGACCAACCTGTAGCACTGCTTGCTGCGTCAACTGTTACGCTTGATGGAGTTACCGCGATTTTTGGCAGCGTTACGGCAATATTCAAATCTGCGCTCGTAACGTAACCATTTGCGTCCGTGAAGTAAATCACCGTTGAATATGTATCTGCTAAGGCCGTCAATGGAGTCGCTGTTACTGTGATTGTGCCTTCCACCACGTCGGAATCTGCTGACACGAAAACGACATCAATGCTAACGTCCGCTGAAATGTCTGGGTCAAATGTCCATGAGGCGGGATCAGCGTCATAATACTCAACTGTTGCATCAGCTGATGAGCCATACACAACACTGATTGTGCCGAAATCGCCGGAAATCACCATAGGAGGCAGCACAACATTCATCGTGAACGTGTAATGCCCGGCAGTTCTCCCGGTCTCATCCTTTGCTGTTATGTCGGCTGAATATGTCCCTGAAACGCTATCAGGGGCGGTGAATGTGAATGTCGCCGTGCTTCCTGTTGTTGATGTGGGTGATACTGTGAAGCCGAGGCTCTGAAGGTATGACAGGTTAGCGATGCTCCATGAGATTGTGCCGTAAGTATTGCCAGCTGTGAGAGTTACTGAGGACGAATTTCCTGTTACGATTTCCGCCTCTGAGACATCACCCGAAGAGGTTACGCCTATATTCCCGGACTGATTCCCCTTAAGCGTCAGAGCAATATCCGCTGATTTCCCGTATGCGTCAAGTATCGTGAGAGTTGCATCAAGGGTTACAGGGTTGATTGGCGTGGCCGTTACAGTTATTGCGCTGTCATCTGAGGTTACATTCAGCGTGAAGTCTAATGTGCTAGCGTCTGTTGCCCAACCAATTGGAGCAGGCCCGGTGTACGTGAACTTTGCGCTGTCAGACTCGCCCGTATACGCCTCAAGAGTTGCGCTTGTTGGCGTTATCGTGATTGATGGCACTGCAACCGCAACCGTCAAATCTGCGCTGTCAGTGTTGCCGTTTTCGTCCGTGAAGTAGATTGCTGTCTCGTATGTCTCATCGGCTATGGTCTTCGGCGTGGCAGTTACGGTGATTTTGCCAGTTATCTCAGTCGAGTTCGCCGGGATTACTGCTATGTCAATGCTCACATCCGCTGAAATATCTGGCGAAATTGTCCAGTCAACCGGGAGTGCCTTTAAGTAGTCGATTGAAGCATCGCCCGATGAAGGATATGTAAGACTGATTGTGCCGAAATCGCCGGATAAGACTATCGGAGGAAGCCCAACCGTGAACGTAAACACATACTGCCCCGCATCCCTGCCAGATTCATCTGTTGCGCGGAAATCTGCTGAGTACGTTCCAGAAACCCATTCCGGCATGGTGAATGTGTACACGGTATCTGACAGAGAAGTTATCGTGAAGCTGTAGCCTTCAAGAGCTTCTTGGTTCACGAGATTCCATGTTACAGCACCGTATGTGTTGCCAGCATTAAGCGTTACTGTGAAGGGTTCGCCTGCCGTGAATGTCGTAGCCGTTGCATCGCCGGAAACTTCTGCGTCAATGGTGATTTCGCCTGAAACTACGCTCTGGAGGTAAAGCGAAATGTCAGCCGATTTTCCGTAAGCATCAAGTATTGTGAGAATCCCGGTCCAGTCTGCCGAAATTGTCGGGGCAATCGCGATTGTTATCGTGCTGTCATCCGACTCAACACTGAGTCCGAATCCCTCTTCAATATCCGGCGAATATGTGTAGCCTATAGGCTTGACCCTCGACCACGTAACCGCCTTGTCAGCTGAACCACCGTATGCGCTTATGATGTCAACAGTTGCAGGCTCAACAACGATTGATGGCACAACAACATTCACTGTGATATGCGCCGTAGCTGTCTTGCCGTTCGCGTCCGTAACAACCATATCCGTGCTGTATGTGGCATCAGCGATTGTGATGGGTTCAACATGAAGTGCTATAGTGCCAACCATGTTTTCTTCTTCAAATACGGTTGTCGTCCAATCAGCAGAAAGCTTCACATGCTCTGAAATGTCCGGCGTGAACTCTATGCTTACAGGCTCCTGCTTGGTGTAGCCTATGGTCAAATCAACTGATACATCGCAGTCCGGGCTGATTTCAATATCAGTGCTTTCAAGCGTTACAGGAGGCACTGCCGAATATGCCACGCTCCAGCCTATTGTGGGGTCGCTCTGCCACGTTGGATCTGTGCCGTCCGGGTCAACATAGCCGGTGTAATTGTAGTCGAACATGCCGCCAGTTATGCGGATTGTTCCCTTTGCGCCGTCCTGGGGTTCATGGTCGGAGCTGTAGAATATGCGAAGTTCCTTGATGTAGTTGTAGCCGTCAGGTGTAGTCTCATCACTGTACTCATCATACTGATAGCTGTCCTGTGAGCTGACAACCTCATATGCAAGCCATGACGGAAGGTTGATATACTCCTTCAAATATTCGAGGTCGCTCGCGTCAATCTGAAGCAGGACGTAAATATTTCCATCTTTGAGTGCGCCTGTAGTTATCGGATCATATGTCTCTTCATCGTATACTATTTCGCCGTCTGAATCGCGTTCATAAACGGGTACTTGATCCGCGCTCGTCTTAAATATAATGCTCACGCTGTATTCATCGCGTACAACATCGCGGCTCTCAACGACAGATGAGTCATAGCTTATGGTGAGCATCTCAGGGAAAAGCCCAACTAACGTATAATCCTCGTCAGGCGTTATTGTGAGGCCGTCCCCATAACTCACATCCATAGATATATCGCCGGAAATAAATATCTGGTCGCCCGTCTCATCATCATAAACATCATCGCCGTTAGCGTCCTTTGAGGCTACATCGCCTGAAATATGTGCTATGACGTGATACACATGGTCATTGCTCGTCTCTGAATACGCTGGCAGCACTCCCTCAAGAACTATCATTGTGTCGTTTGAGACAAGCCGCCACGTAAGGAAGTTATCTGATGGATCAGCCGGGTAAACTTCCCACGAAACTTTATCGGGAACATAATCGGCGTTTATGTCGGCAAAAATCCTCGTCCTGTAGTTATAGCCCTCAGTGAGAGTGTATGAAGCGTAATCTGAGTCTTCTTCCACGCTCAAATCATCAACTGTAACAGCGAACGCTCCAATCACCGACAGCATGACCAACAAAAACGAGAGCATTAACGCCCCCAATTTTCTGCTCAAAACTGAATATCCTCCTTCCAAAATGAAAACAAAAAATATCCGCCGAGCCAATGACTCATAACGGACAAACAAAAAGCCGCCTTTCCGCTGACAATTGAACTTTTCACAGAACACCCCCTGTTTTTTTCTCCGCAGTCCCAATAACATGCGAGGGATTTCGGAATTATAATCGGCAGAAGTCTTGCAGTATTGAAGACAGCTTGCGATTCCATAATTACACGGATACGCGATGAATTATACACGCGTTAAGTTTTATAGCGCAACACAGCCCACGCAAAAACAAAGGAGGCTATGACATGCTTACAGGAATTACGGCTGAATTGAATCCCCTCCATAAAGGCCACGAATCAATCATCAAATACGCCAGCTCCCTCCCAGATTCTGAAGGGGCAATAGTGCTTCTCTCCGGGAATTTCACGCAACGAGGTAGCCCAGCAATTACGGACAAATTCACGCGTGCATATGCCGCTGTCATGGCCGGGGCTGAAATCGTGATTGAGCTTCCGTTTGTGTGTGCGTGTTCAGGGGGGCGAGAATTTTCGCGGGGTGCTGTGAATATTCTGGGACGATTGGGATTCGTTGGGGGAATTTGCTTCGGCATGGAGGACTCGAATTTTGACGCGGGCAATGTGATTGACGCAATGACGAATGAATCGGAGGAGTACAGGGGGATATTGCGCCGTGAGATGAAGCTCGGAGCATCATACCCCAAAGCCGCATCACTCGCACTTGAACACATAATACCCGGCGGCCATGACTTTATCGCCAAGCCCAACAACATGTTAGCCGTGTCCTACATGACAGCCGCAAAGACTCAGGGCTTCAGCCTCAAAGCATATCCCTATCAGCGCACGGGAGATTATTCCAGCTCAGCAATACGCGAAAACCTCAGCGCAAACTCTCACATGCTCCCGGAATATGAGCTTGAGATTCTTGAATGCGCTAAACGTGAAGGGAGATTGTGCGATGAAAATAGACTCTGGCCGTTATTGCAGTCCGTGTTCATTCGTAGCGGGCGTGAGGAATTGCGCGGGATATATGGCGTTGATGAGGGCATTGAAGGATTATTCCTGCGACATTGGCGGGAGGCTGATGGGCTTGATGATTTTATCGGTCGCTGCGTATGCTCAAGATACACGAGGGCGCATATACGTAGGAGGCTGATATATATCCTGCTGGGACTCAAACGGTCGGAAATGGAGAAGGCTCTTACGGGTGATGTGCCTTACGCGAGGTTACTTGCATTCACGGAGAAGGGGCGCGAGATTCTGAGGAAATATGCGGGGGCTTCAAGCATACCTATAATCACGCGGCTGAAGGATGCACGCAAACACGGCGGGGGATATTTCGCAGACATTGAGCGCAAAGCCTCCACACTGTATGAGTTGCTCATGACGAAGCCAGACATGAAACGCGAGGGGCATGAAGTGTTACAATTCCCCTCAAAATTATATTGACGGGGGATTTTTTCCATGCCTTTCATGACACGAAGATTTTTCACGGCTATATTCCTTGCGGGCGTTCTGATTTGCTCATGCTGGAGTCTAATTCCACGCATAAGGCTTGAGCGCGCCAACAACAATGTAGCCATAATCGCCGATTACAGAGAAATATTCATGCTGGCGAAAAATTCAGGAGTCAGCGTTGACGAAGCAATAAGCATCTTGAAGCGCAACGGCCTCACGGGATTAATGGTGAGTGAGCTTACTGGTGAGAGCGTTACGCACGGAGTTGGGCAGGCGGAAATGAAAGCGGCAAATGACTCAGAGCGTGGGACGGAAGGAACAATCATAACGATAAAGCCCTTCAGCGAACATAAAGCCCTCCTCAATGAATGGTTACGGATGAGATTCGGAATCGATAACAGCAATACAGGCGCAATACTTCTCACGATGCCAGCGAACATGATACGCAACTCAGGAATAATCCCGGACATTGACGGCCTCGAAGTCGCCACCAAAGCAAGACTCCGCATATATTACCGCCCAGCACCTTCACCCGGTCATTTGTCCGACAAAGCCGCCTTGATGTTACGTCAGGTACATGCGAAATACCCCGTGTCAGTGTTCACGCCTTCAGGGGAATACGTATCAGGTTGGCCGGATGTAAGCGCACTCGCGAACGCCTCAAAGGAGCTTCACATACCGCTAGCGAAGGTTGAATTTTCCCGGCAGGTTGGCGAACCACAATTGAACGCGGCAATCTCACCTAACATACTTTCACTGCACAGCGTAACGAACGAGGAAATGACCTCACGAAGAATCTCACGCCAGGCATTGAGGGACAGAATGATACGAGCTGCCGTTGAACGCTCTGTGAGGTTGCTGCTTTATCGTACCGCCCCAATGAACACGGCTAATTTCAGGTTCAAAGATTACGCGGAGGAAGTGAGGCTACTTGCTGAGGCTCTGAGGTCTCACGGCTTCAATATCGCATGGCCTGAAACTGTTTACGCCCAAGAGAATCTTGCACCCAACATTTTCGCGGCTATTGCGGTTTCAACAGTGCTGATGTTTGCGGTGTGGTCATACCTGACTCGTATGGGCATGGTAGCGGGGCGCAATGTCAATATGATATTTGGGGCGGGGGCAGTGGTTCTTGCTGTGCTGATGATGAAAGTTGCAATTGTGGCGAGAATTGCGGGGGCTTTGGCGGCACCAATGACGGCTGTTGAGGCTACACTGATTGCTATGGACGAGGCTAAAAGCAGGCGTGTTTTCTGGGGATTTGCGTTTGTTGTTGCAGGGGGACTCGCGCTAGCGTCATTCTTCAGCGTAACAGACTTCATGCTGAGATTGCGCACATTCTCCGGCGTGAAACTCACACTCCTATTGCCGCCTGTCATGGTTATACTTCACGACTTCAAGAATCGCATACACCCTGAGAGCATAACGGGCTTCCTTTCTCGGCCTCCTTTGTGGGGGGAAATAATGCTTTACGGGGCGTTGCTTGGTGCAATAGGCTTTGCGGTGCTGAGGAGCGATAACGTATCGGATATATCAGCGTTTGAGGCATCAATGCGTGGAACATTGGAGCATCTTCTCATAGCGCGTCCGAGAACACGCGAGGTTATTGTGGGTTATCCGTCATTGTTGGTGTGGTATTTCCTAGCCGGGAGGAATTATTTTGCCCGTTACCGTGAAATTTTCCGTGTTGGTGCTGTATTGGGATTCTCATCGGTGATAAACAGCTTCTGCCATTTCCATACCCCTATGATGCTGATATTGTTGCGTGAGTTCAATGGATTATGGACGGGGCTAATTGCGGGGCTGATTGTCGTATGCGTGATAAGGTTCGTGGTTATTCCGGCATTGAGGCTGATTCGTCCCGTAATAAGCTGACATGAAGAGGCGTTACAGGGCGGTATTGCTGGGGTATTACGGCTTCGGCAATCTCGGTGATGAGCTTCTGCTTCAGGCATGTATTGAGATGTTATGCCGTTGCGGATTAGTCCGTGAGCAAATCGCTGTGTTGTCGAACAATCCCGGAATGACCAGCCGTAATTTTGGCGTTCACTCCGTCAATCGCTGGAAGTTCGGCCATGTCGTGAAGGTATTGCGTGAGTCTGACACGATGATTCTTGCGGGTGGAGGAATATTCCAAGACAGTACGAGCCTGAAATCTTGCGCGTGGTATTGGGGAATGGTGAGACTTGCGCGATTGCTGGGCGTGAAGGTCTTTGCGATTGGGCAATCAGTTGGGCCGCTGAACTCGTCAATATCACGAATATTTGCCGGAGATGCTTTGAGGCTCTGCGGGAAAATTCATGTTCGCGACAAAAAATCATTCCTCCTAGCAAAAACTTTAGGCTGTGAAAACGTAATTGAAGGCTCTGACATCGTTATGACCCTCAAACCTGAAATCCCCCCCGTAAAACGCAAATATATCCTCGTGAATCTCCGGCCATGTCCTGACCTTGAACGCTGGCGGGAAATATTGCGCGGTCATGTCGACTCTGACACAATCGGAGTGGCGTTAGGTGATGGGGATGAAGAAGCCTTGAAGCCCTTGGGGTTGCGTGAAATCGTGAGGCCGGGAACGTTCAGCGAGGCTTGCGGGCTTTGGGCGGGCGCAAAATCGGCTGTGGGTATGCGTCTTCATTTCGGGGTATTGTCGCGGATAATGCGAGTCCCTCTGGCTATGATGCCTTATGACGTGAAAGTGAATGAGTTTGCGGTTCAATCTGGTGTGCCGTGCATTTCTGGTGAATGGGAAGAGCCTGTTATGCCGCGTGAGATTCCTGAAAGCGTGAATGATGTTGAGGGTTTATGCCGTGAGATTATCGGCCTGTGATACAATTTTCGCATGAACAAGCGAAGGAGTTAGTAGCCCCACGCCTAAAACGTGTGTTTGGACAAAGTACTTGCTGACTAGCCTTAGCGTAAGCTACGTTACCCGCGAATATATAGGCACCTACGGACGTAAACCCTAATCTGTAGCACTGCGGTTTGTGGTTAAACAGTTCTGAGGGGTGGGGACAGTGTTGCAAACATATAAAACCGCGGGATAACATTGGCGAAGGATTATAACTCTAGCGGGCGGAGGTCTGCTCCGTTTTAGCAGATATTTTATGCCCGCTCGCCTTTGGGCGATACAACCAAAAAAGAGGGTGCGCTCATCCTCATGGCTGAAACATGGGGGTATCTGTGCGAAAAATTTGATTAGCAAGCGTAGGATAGACGAAATCGGAATAAAATACGTTGAGAGCCTCAAACTTTACGAGGAATACGCCGCAAGAATACGCAACCTGATACAAGACCTCGTTGAAGTTGAAGGAGTAGAGTTTTACGCGATTGAGGGTTGGGCAGAACCTCCCGCAGAATTGCTGAACATGCTACAGACTCTCGACGAAAAAGACCTTGCTGGGGTTGACCTCGTTACGGTGAGAGTATTATTGCGATTCCCCGCTGACGTTCTGAAGATTGAAGAGCTTGTGAGGAATGAATTTGACGTTGACCCATCACGCTCCCTGCCATCAAACTCAGGCGCATTGAGAGACCCTCGCAGATTCGGCTATCCTGCTGTAGTGTACATATTATCCCTGTCAGAATCGCGCTCAACCTTAAAGGAATGGGCGAAATACAAAGATCTTTCATTCCGTCTTGAGCTTCGCACAATGCTTCAAGAGGTTTGGGCGACAATCCTCCCTAAAGTGAATCAAACTGTAGGCACAGCCTCAGAGGAAGAATTTACCCGTGAATTGTTCCTGCTTGGCGCAATGCTTGAGAAGGCCGACAAAGGTTTTCTGACACTCCGCGACGAAATCAAAGAAGAAGCCCTGTTAGTGCCTCCGAGTCTTGACGGACGGAAGAAGCCCGAAATCCCCGAAGCCGAGACACTTTTCACGGACGAGGAACTGTACCGATTATTCCGTGATGACCCTTCAATCCTCTCACGTTGGAACAAAGCTGCAATTGATGCGGGATTCCCCGAATTTACGCCTGACGCTGAATATCTGCGTGGAAGTTTCTCGTACCTATGCAATATTTTCCGGGCGGCTGGGATTGACACGATTCAGGAAGTGAGGAAGTTCCTCGCTGACATGGAGAATGATGACAAGGGATTACGCCAGCTGAAGACACTTCATGACACATTCAAGGATAATGGGAAATGGCGAGTTGATCCGTTTTCGGCATTGTTCCTTCTTGCGCTCAATTTCAGGTGGGATAACCTCAAAGATAAAGATTTGGTGAAGCTCAACATAAAGAAAGGCTCAGACCGTATAAGCGGCATGGATTAAACTCTATAAGGAGGAAGAATAATGATGAGAAGTATAATCTTGTGGGCATTTGTGGCGTATCTTATCGGCTCATTTCCGAGCGGCTATGTGATAACGAAGCTCTTTCACCGCGACAAAGACGGCAAAAGAGACGGCCTCGACATTCGCACAATAGGCTCAGGGAACATCGGAGCAACAAACGTTCGGCGGGCAATGGGACTCGGCTGGTCATGGGTTGCCGGGTTCATAGACATCTCAAAGGGAGCATTTGCGCTTCTTCTTGCTGCCCAATTAGCCCCTCAAGAGGAGCAAGAGACAATCAAAGCTGTAGTAGCTCTTGCTGTGGTGCTGGGGCATAATTTCCCGCTCTGGCTAAAGTTCAGGGGCGGTAAGGGAGTCGCTACAACTTACGGGACATTGTTCTTCATATGGCCGTATGAGTCATTTGCGGTGGTTCTTCTCTGCGCTGGATTGTGGTACATCATAATGGAGTTCACTCGGTATGTGTCTCTTGCGTCAATGCTCTCACTTTGCGCGATGCCTATAGGATTCTGGGTGCTTGGCGCGCCGAATGTGTATGTGATTGTGTCAGGAATACTTGCGGCGTTATGCGTGTTCCGTCATCGGTCGAACATTGACAGGCTGATACATGGAACAGAAAACAGACTGAAATAGCCTCATGGCCTCCCGGAAAAAGGGAGGTCATTTTTTTTTTGCCACCGAACTTTACTCGCTTAACATTCACCATTCTCATAACTACATAACCTCTTCACAGAGCCTTAACGTTTACAACTCATAACTCGTGGCGTAAAATTTTCACCACTTCAGCGCGTTAAAGCGTTGGAGAATTTTCTTGCAGGAGATGTATTTTCCCCATGAAAAAATTTATGCTTCTTCTCGTTCTCATCATGGCCGTATGCACATGCGCATATGCTGAAACTGACTCGGAATACGTCAAGGCAAAAGGCGTTCTCGTTGTCGGAATAACAGACTTCAAGCCGATGGATTACAGGAACGAAAAAGGCGAATGGATTGGCTTTGATGCGGATTTGGCGAAGGCGTTTGCTGAGAGTCTCGGAGTCAAAGTTGAGTTCCAAGAAATCGAATGGAACAACAAGATTCTTGAGCTTGACGGCAAAAACATTGACTGCGTGTGGAACGGTATGACCCTCACGCCTGAAGTGAAAGCCTCTATGAGCTGCTCAAACCCCTACTGCAACAACGCTCAAATAGTTGTCGTTCCTGCGGACAAAGCAAAGCAGTATGACACGCTCGAAGCCATCAAGGATCTGCGTTTTGCCGTTGAACATGGTAGCGCGGGAAATGAGCAGGCCAATGCCAACAACCTCAAGTGCGTTGAAGTACAAGACCAGGCTACAGCATTGATGGAAGTAGCTTCAGGGACTGCGGACGGAGCAATCATTGACTCACTCATGGCCGCGGCAATGGTCGGTAAAGGCACAGGCTATGAGAATCTCACATACACGGTTGCTCTCAACAGCGAGGAATATGGTGTAGGTTTCCGCAAAGGCTCAGACCTCACATACACACTAAACGCGTTCTTTGAGGCCGGGTATGCTGATGGCTCAATCGCAAAACTTGCTGACACGTACAAGATTCAGGCGGCATTGATTCGCCAGTAACATGGAGATATTCTTCCAACAGCTCCCGGTAGTTGTCGGCGCATTGAATGAAGGTTTCTTGCAGACCCTAAAACTTTTCGCCGTTACACTGCTGGGGGCATTCCCACTCGGATTAATCATAGCTTTCGGCTCACTCTCACGAATACGCGCAATAAGCCTCGCGACTCAGTTCATCATCTGGATAATTCGCGGAACTCCCTTGATGATTCAATTGCTGATAGTCTACTATTTCCCCGGCTTGGTGTTACACAATCCCATATGGGGTGGCGGCGAGTCAGGAAGATTCCTTGCTGCCTCAATCGCATTCATCATCAATTACGCCTGCTATTTCTCGGAAATCTACAGGGGAGGTATACAGAGCGTCCCTGTTGGACAAACTGAGGCGGGATTAGTGCTTGGCATGACGAAAAAGCAGATATTCTTCCACGTTACGTTATTGCAGATGATAAAGCGCATAGTCCCTCCAATATCGAACGAAATAATCACGCTGGTGAAAGACACTGCACTTGCGAGGATTATCGCGTTGCAGGAAGTCATCTGGGCTGGGCAGGCGTTCATGAAAGGCTCGCACGGAATCTCCGGGGCAATATGGCCGCTTTTCTTCACCGCGCTGTACTACCTTGTGTTCAATGGCATAGTTACGGTAATGCTCGCGAAATTTGAGCGCAAGCTGGACTATTTCCGCTAGGAGGGTGATATTCGATGCCAGTCCTTGAAGTCAGGAACATGCGCAAGAGTTTCGGAAATGTTGAAGTCCTAAAGGGAATAGATTTCACGCTCGAAAAAGGCGAGTCGCTCTCGATTATAGGCTCATCAGGCAGCGGGAAAACTACGCTGTTACGGTGTCTGAATTTCCTTGAACGCCCCACAGCCGGAAGTATAGCCGTGAATGGTGAGACGTTGCTTGACTGCTCTGACCCGTCAACACTCAGGGAGTCGCAAATACGTCAGAAGCGTCTGCATTTCGGACTCGTGTTTCAGTCGTTCAACCTTTTTCCGCAATACACAGCGTTGGAGAATGTCATGATTGCGCCTGTGCTTTTCGCGAAGGAAAATCGTGTGAAGGATTTCGACAAGGCCGCGCTCAAATCTGAGGCTGAAGAGCTTTTCCGCAATATCGGATTGTCTGACAGGATGGGGAATTATCCGCATCAGTTATCCGGCGGCCAGCAGCAGAGAGTCGCAATAGCCCGCGCTCTGATTATGCACCCGGATATACTGTGCTTTGACGAGCCAACCAGCGCGCTTGACCCGGAATTAACCGGGGAAGTGTTGAGGGTGATTCGTGGGTTGTCGGAGCAGAATACAACGATGATTATCGTGACTCATGAGATGGAGTTTGCGAGGGAGGTTGCCGACAAGGTGATATTCATGGATGGCGGGAAAATCTGTGAGCAGGGAGATCCGCACGAAGTCTTCAATCATCCGAAAGAGGAGCGCACAAAGCAGTTCTTATCGCGTTACAGCCAAAAGTGATTTCACAGGGAGGCTTCGCAAAATTGCGGAGTCTCTCTTTTTTTGTCTGCTATGAGGCTTTGAAGTTGTATATTGGCCGTATTACCTCTATCACATCAACTGTATCACCTATAACATTGATTATGCTCTCAATAGGCTTATATGCCATCGGGGCCTCGTCAAGCGTGCTTTCATTCACGGACGTTGTGTATACCCCCTTCATCGCGTCAAGATATTCGGCCATGCTGAGAGATTCTTTCGCCGAATGCCTCGACATAACACGCCCTGCCCCGTGTGGAGCTGAACAGTTCCATTCAGGATTTCCGCGACCTACAGCGAGTATTGAGCCGTCCCGCATGTTTATGGGGATTAATACTCGCTCGCCTGAATACGCCGATATTGCGCCTTTGCGAAGAATCATTGTGTCGGTGTCAATGTAGTTGTGGACTGTGTGGAAGGAGTCAAGGCTGTGTATAGTGTGTTCAAGCATTCCGGCGCGTTCAAGGAGGATTTCTGCGATTGTTTCACGATTGAGGCGGGCAAATTCTTGGCATATCTTTATGTCGTGGAGGTAATCGGCGAGGTATTCCCCTTCAAGCCCGCACAAATCATCAGGCGTTGTACATTCCTCGCGCTTTATGTGCTTCAATGCCTCTTCTATTTCGCGATGCCTTCCTTGCTCCTTGTATGTGCGAATCAATTCGGCACGTTCACGGAGATATTTGCTGTCGTCATGCTCAAGTGTTATGGCTATATGCTGGTAGATGTTGGCGACCTGTCTACCAAGATTGCGGCTTCCTGTGTGTATGACAAGATAGTTTGTGCCGTCATTGCCCCTGTCAATCTCGATGAAGTGATTTCCCCCGCCCAATGTGCCGAGACTTTTCGCGATTCTGTCAGGCCGGGATAATCCCGAATAACAGCGCAGGCGAGTCAGATCAAAATTCTTCTGCTTCCTTCCCCAAACGCTGAATCCTGAAGGCACGTAATGCGCCGCTTCATCAAACGCAGCAAGATCTATTTCACCGCGTCCAAGATTCACCGTGAACATTCCGCAACCTATATCAACGCCGACAATATTCGGGACTGCCTTGCGTGTGATTGTCATTGTCGTTCCGATTGTGCAACCTGCTCCGGCGTGTACGTCAGGCATGATGCGGATCTTTGAGCCTTCTGTGAATGGGTAATCACACATCCTCTTGATTTGGTCTCGCGCTTCATCCTCTATGATTTCCGCGTAACATATGGCCGTGTTATATTTGCCTTCAATCATCATAATTATCACCTCACACATTGCAGGAGATTTTATCACGCAAAAAAAACTCCCTCCGCAAAGGGAGAGAGCTTTTACCGTGCTAATTGACGCTTAACGTTTTTTCCCGCGAATTACGTTCACGCAGAGAAGCATTCCCGCAACACCGAGAAGGCTCAAGCTGCAACCTCCTGACGCGCCCGCCTCACTGCCTGAGTCATTTTCCGCCTCAACGCCTGACGCTGAAATAATACCTGACGCTGAAACAGAAGCTGACTCCTCACGAGCAAACGTTGACACGCTGATTTCTGCCGTTCTGAGTTCGCGCCCTTCATACTGTGATGCGGCATAAACCGTAAATTCTCCGTGTACGTTTTCACCCGCAACCGTGAATGTTCCTTCGGGCGAAATGTCCGCGCTTATTGGAGCATCATCAATGAACACAGCAACGTCTGAAACCTCTGCTGCCCTGCCGTATTCGTCAGTCCATGCGCCAATCTCGAACGCAATATCTTTCCCGGCTTCAGCGTTTACGGATCCTTCAAGCCTCTCATCACCGCTCAATGCATACAGGGCTGTGAGTATGTTGGCAGAACCGTTTTGCGCCGGAATTGATTCGGGCTGTGTGCTGACATCTGTAGGCAATGACGTTTTCAGCGTGGGTGTTTCAGTTGCGGAGCTGTCATCGTCATCATCGGAGTCGTCTTCTTCGTCGTCCTTGTCTGAAGGCTCTTCGGCTGATTTGTGGATGGTTATAGTCATCGGAATCGTTTCAGTTCCGCCCTTGTTTTTGGCTTTGAGCGTGAATGAGAATGTCCCATCCTTTTTGGGAGTCCCGCTGATTATGCCTTCCTTCTTGTTGAGCTTCAATCCGCCGGGTAGCTTGCCTACTTTGCTCCACTTTATTGGGTCAGTTCCTTGCGCCTCAAGATATACCTCATACGCGACTCCTGTATACCCATCAGGGAGCGACGACGTAACAATTGAAGGAGCATCGCGGAGAACTTTGACCTTGAACGTTTTTGTCACGGACTTTTCTTCGTTCTCAATCTTAATCTTGAACTTGTACTTGCCCTTCTCCATAGGAATACCGAAAACGCGCCCGGTATCTTCTTCAAGTGTCATCCATTCTGGCAGAGGTTCAACAGCTGACCACGCTATAGGTTCTGTGCCGGAAGCATCAAGTGTTGCCTCCCACATTGAGCCGACATAAGCATCTGGCATGGCCTTTGAGGAGAATTTCAGCTTCCCGCTCCCTGAACCGCCTGACTTGTAGTAGGGGTTATTCGCTATGTACACGTTGCAAGCCTTTTCGACATATCCGCCGTTAGAGCCTGTTATACGCACGGTGAAATTGAATGTACCGTTTTGCTTTGGGACTCCTGTGAGATATGTATACGCCCCGGACTGTTCAAGCCGCGTGCCAGGAGGAAGCTCGCCTTTGACGAGTGATGGCGTGTAAGGAGATGTGCCACCGTTGACGCGGATCCAGTCCCTATATGAGACTTGCATTTTGCCTGACGTGAAATACCAGCTTGTGTACATGCTTGAGCTACGCCACGCGCTTGATGAAGATGAATCTATCCTGACGGTGAAGTCCTTTGTGTTGTAGCCGCCATCATTGATTCGTTTGGCCTTGATGGTAAAGCTGTACGTTCCAGCTTTTGAGGGCACTCCCTTCAGGTAGACTCTTCCGGCACTGTAATATGAGGATGACTCCTCCTCAAGGTAAAGTCCCGGAGGAAGTTCGCCGTTTGAAACGAGGAATATGTAGTTGCTGAGACTCTTCGTTCCTGACTTGGAGTCGTTGACACCAGTCCAGTCTGAATAGCTTGAACCTGTCTTGCCGTTCATGACGTTGTACCTGAAAGATATTCTGCTGTCTCTGTACTCGTTGGCGACATTCCCGACGTTGATGGTGAACTCTCTTGTCGTGGTTGTGTTGGAGTTGCCCACGAGGTTGTACAGACGGACTTTGAACTTGAACACGCCTGTGTGCTGTGGGTAACCCGTGATTGTGGCTGTGCGTTTGCTGTCGCTGGCGTTAAAGCTCAAGCCGGGGGGGAGTTTGCCCTCAATGATATTCCAACGCATAGACCATTCTGTACCCTTGGCGCGTATTGTCTGGTTGTAGTAGCGTCCTACATCGGTGGCCGGGAGGGTTGCTGAGGTCTCGAACACTGGAGGCTCCCACACAACAATGTAGCTTGATTTGGGGGCTGAGTCTCCGCCTGCGTTTGTGGCTGTGATGTTGAAGAAGTAATACAGGGGCATGAAGGATGACTGCCCCGCGCTTGTGTGTGAGGGATAACCACTGATTGTGGTTCTCGCACCTGATGATGTGCCTGATCGGCTTATTAACAGACCTGGAGGAAACCCCTTGCGGTAATTTGATGCTGAAGAAGGCGGATTGCCATCAGAGACTTTCCACGTTATTGGCGTTGTTCCTGAAGCAGTTAGCGAGCCTGAGTAGTAAGTGCCTGCAACGACTTGGGCGGGAATGTTATTCATGCTTGTAATTTTGGGTACTGCATTGAACATTGAGCCATAATCTTCCGCAGTCATCCACACTATACGCCATTCATCTTTGCGCGAGGTCTCATAAAGTACTACGCACCAGCCGTTTTTCTCAGCAAGAAGGTACGTATCAGAACCTGCCGCAATTCCAGCGTAAGCAATCTTTGTCTCGTAAGCGGCTCTTCTGTACAAGTTTCTGCCCTCTGCAACGTTTTTTTTCACATCGCTATTTAACAAGTTAGGCACAAAAGCCTTCTGTAAGTCAACGTACCCTTCCTTGAGGTTGCCATTGTCGAGTGGGAAATATATACGTGCGTAAACAGTTCCACTGCTGTTCCTGCCTACACCGATTATGCGGCATTCCTCGTGATACGCAATATAGTTGCCCCAAAGACGGTTCGATAATTCCGCATTGGAGTACAGCTCATTGTATTGATCCCATTCGGCTGTGTAGACTTTGGCATATTTACTTGGAGTCAGATTCCGCAGTCCCTCGCAAATATCGGGCTCAGGAGGAATAGGGTCAGTGCCGAAATGATACACCGAGAAGCCGCCCACAGAGCCAGCAGCTGCTATCCCGTTTCTAAAATCAGCGTATGAGAGATAGTTATTTCTCACGGTATTCTTCGGATTGTTGCCTTCAAGCGTGTCAAACCCGTTGTCGTACTTCTGGGCAATGACCATTGTGTGCTGGCTGACACTATACCAACCATTCAGTTTACCGACAAACTGAATGACATCACCAACTTGTGCGTTTGCGAATATGTTTCTCACTTGTTGCTCTGTCGGAGTCCCGCTAACGTCGTTCAAGTGTTGGCCGAGAAGTTGTGCTATGTCGCCCACACTTTTGCCCGCGTTGGAGTTCACACCCTTTACATTGCCACCGTATAATACAATTCCTCTCATATCGAGGGTCTGAAGTTTGAAGTCGACATTGCTCAGCCTGTTAGTTACCCATCTGGCGAAATAGAAGCAGTTTGAGTTGAATTTGCGCCACGTGTATTCGGTAGAGTTGACGTAATAATAATCAGAGAACACGCTGTACATAGTTGTGTTAGCGGCTTCAGTCTCCCATTTCGAGACGTGGTAAGGCGAGCTTGAATCAACAGCGTAACCCTGCCCAGCAAACACCATAACCGCAAACATCACAAGAGCTACAAACCCTGCAAATTTCTTGTTCCTCATGAATGAATCCTCCTTAATTCATGAACAATGAAACACCTTATGCCAAATTTGCGCCGATAACCTCCCCTTTACGGAGGCTTTTCCTCATGGCCACGCCTTGAACACCTGCGAACGTTGAACAGCTTAGACGCCCTCATTTCCTGCGCCACCTCTTAACGCCCGCAAGAAGAATCACAACCACAAGCCCTGAAACCGAATCACACCCGCCCCCGCTCGCGTTTATGCTTGAAGGTGTTTCATCTTCCTGTTGCGTGTCATCCTGTGTTTTGTCATCAGCTGGCGTTTGGTTTTGCTCTTGCTCCGTGTCATCTGTCTTTGTGTCCTGCGTATTGTCTTCAGGTTGCACGGAGTCATCTGTTTTTGCGGCGGCATTTACTGTGAGGCTCAACACTTTTTCGACATATCCCACGTCATTCACGGCTGTAAGGTTTATGTCATACCGTCCGGCTTCTTGTGGCTGTCCTGTGAGAGTTCCTGTACGGCTCAATGTGAAATCTTCGGGGATATTTCCGCTCCTCCATTCGATTGCCTGAGTCCCTGACGATGAAAGCATGAAGTTATATTGCTGGCCGACTGTCGCATCTGGCAATGAAGATGTCGTGATTGAAGGTGCTGTGTCAAATGTTGTTCTTGCCTCCGTAAACGTCATTATGCAGGCTTTGTATGGCCCGCCCTCGACGCTGAGTCCGTCTTGCCACACAGAAGGGACTCCATCTCCCTCAGCGAAGAAGCTCTCACCCTCACTCGCGGTGAACTCTATGTACTTGTCCAAACTAGCCTCAGCTGCTGTAGGGTATCTGTATGATGAGTGAGGCGACATTGTCATTTTCACGATTACGGCATAATATCCGCCCTCATAGAGATCTACAGGCTCAGGAAGGGTTAATGTGTGATAGCCAGCGAAGGAAATATCGCCACTCAACACGGGATTTTCAGCGCGTCCGGGGTCTGTGGGTTCTTTTGCGCCGAAGCTGTTGATGAATATCTGGTATTGCGCGTTGTTGTCGGTGGTGTGGAATCCCAAACGCAATAACCTTTCATTCCTGCTTGCCCTGAATATTCTCGCTGCCCATGCTGATGTTATATCTTTGGTGTGAAGGCCTCCGCCGTTCTCTTTGACTTCGGACTTATCTTCGCTGACGGTGAAAAGTCGTATACCTGAGAAGCCATTTCTTGTACCATTCCAGTACGCCTGAGAGTATGAAATCCAGAAGCAGCCGTATTCATCTCCAGTGCTGATAATCTCCTTTGTTGTGTCATCAGCCCAGCGACTTGTGCGAACCAGCCACGCCCCATTAGCTGGAGGAGTGTTCCTGAAGTTTGACGCGGGGTAATTGTCGTCCCATCCAACAAGAAGAGCGGCATGTGGGCTTCCCCTGTTTTCTGAGTAGAATGAAGTCTTATCGTCATTGTATCCATGCTCTTCATTTTCGTAGCTGAAATAGACTGCTCCATGTTGCATGATATGCGCTTTGATGGTGTTGATTGTTTCCGCTCCGTCTTGGGGAATCCTGTCAATCTCACTCACATCTGTTACGCCTATACGGGCTTTGATGAAGCTACCTGCCGTCCTGCCGTTAAGGAACGTGATAACATTCTGATTTGCTTGTTCCTCAATATTTCCTGCGGATGTGTATGGCATATTCTCTTCATTTACGGGAGCTATTGCTGACCTTGTGAGAAATGATGTAGCTATTTCAGGTCCAGCACCTTCCATCAAGACATTCAAATCATCTTCCCTGTAGCTGTCGGAGCTTGGATCTTTGTAGGCGAACCACGCGAGATGAAGCTCTGAAAGATCCGGGCTTGTTCCTAGCGAGGCCATGTTGCTAGTCATGTAATCAGCCTCCATTGCTCCGAGTGCCGCAAAAGCCCAGCACGTTTGATATATGCCTTGTTCCCTTACTGGAAGAAGCCTGCCTTCCTTCCTCGCGTCAAAAGATACCGGGATGTCAGACACTTCAACATTCGGAGGGTTGTCGACAAGGTGAGATGTGTCTACGGGCGATGGGTTAGAACCAGCCGGGACTCCGCTCTGTTCTGTGTTGTTGTAAGCGTCAGGGTCTTGTTGCCATCTCTGGAAATCTGAATTGGTGGTAGCCTCCTGTATTGCTTCTTGTTCCTCGTCCCATTCGCATATGAATCCGTATGAGGCATTGCCGATGTTATCCCATTCACCCGGATTACTCGCCACTGAAGCTGTTACTGCGTTTGTTGCCGAATTGGGACTCCAGTACATATAGAGATAATT
>JAFSKY010000178.1 GCA_017448685.1 Synergistaceae bacterium | reverse complement strand
TCAAGCCCTAATCCATGTCCTAGACCATGCACGAAATTTTCACCGTACCCAGCATCAGCAATCACCTTCCTCGCTACACCATCAACATCAACGCCCTTCACGCCAGGACGCAAAGCCTTCACTGCCTCATGATGTGCCTTCAGCAAGACCGCGTTAATCTCCCGTGCCTTATCGCTTGCATGGCCGACCGCAAAATTCCTCGTTATGTCGCTCATGTAGCCTTCATACATTGCGCCGTAATCTACCGTAACTATGTCGCCTACCTCAAACGCCTTCATCGTTGCTGGAGCGTGGCACATTGCCCCCCTTGCGCCGGAAGCCACAATGAAATCATCATGCGCCCAGCCCTTTTCAGCTCCGAGCCTCTTTATCTCGCCAGTTAGAATTATCTCGAACTCCGTCTCAGTCATTCCAGCATGAGCCAACTTGAGAGCGTTCCCAAATGCCTCACGCCCTATGCGCCCAGCCTCACGGATTAACGCGACCTCATGAGAGTCTTTAGTCCTTCGCAATTTCGGAATCATCTCTGACGCGTCAACACATTCACATTTTAGGGGGGCGAAATGCTCCGTGAATGTTGCATGTGAGATTTTCGCCGCCTCAAATCCTACGCGTGAATACCCTCCATCAGATATGGCCTTTGCGATATACGCGGGCATTGAGAGTTCTGACTGTATGATTATAGTGAAGGGAGTCTGTGATTTGGCCTGCGTGGTATAACGTCCGTCAGTGATGAGTGTTGCGTCATTCTTGGTGATGAGCAATCCCGCCGAGCTTCCCCGGAATCCTGAAATGTAATGACAGCTTTCAGAGTTCATGCGTTCATCAACTATGAGCGTGAAAACGTCAAGCCCTTTCTCCGACATTAACGCCCTGAGCTTTTCTACCCTCGCTGAAATAATCTCATTCCTCATTGCTCGCATACTCCTTTATGTAATGCCCAAAGATTTCACGTATCCTCAATACCGCGTTCATTATCCACTCGAATTGTTCCGGCCATGTCGATTTGTCATTGAGTGGGGCAGGGGATTTCTTCACGCGTATTCTGCTTCCCTTTTTGCCGGGCATTTCCAGCCAGTCAAAATTCATTCCGCATTCCGACTCTATATCTTCCTTCATGCCTGAGAGGTATGCGAACAGTTCAGCGTCATCGGCAATGTTGAGGCCGGCTTCAATGTCATCGCGTGTCTTGGCTATGATGATGCTAACGCCCGGTCTACCTGTTCCGAAAACAACGCCATAATTTGATGATGTCTGCCAACGCCTGTAGCTTGATGCGAATCGTGAGTTTGTCCCGCCGTCAAAAGCGTAATCCTGAAACGCGTTCCAGTAGTCAAAGCGTAGTCTCTCGGTATCAGTTATGCCCTCTGAGATTTTGCGAGTTTCTTTTGCCCATCTGTTTGGACGGGAAATGACCTCAAACTTCACAGCAGGCTCTGACTCTCCTATCCTGAACAGCTTAATCTCGCAAAGGAAGAAGCCTGTGTTGCTCCATGTTCGCGAATTGAGCCATTCAACAGCGGCTTTATGTTCCTCGTTGGCTTTGCGGACTATCCATATGATTATGTCAGCGTTTTTCCCGGCGGCGTAAGTTATGAGTTTGCCGAGATATGAATCGTCCGTACCTGTGAAGCTGCTCATGATGATAATTCTGCGTCCTGTTCCTGATTCTGAGGCGAGTATGTCAACGTTGAACTTGCCTACGGGAGAATGAGTTTCTTCCGCTGAAAGGTCAAGGCCGGTAGCCTCTGAGAGAATGTTGATGTTTTCTTCGCGTGAAAGCCATTCTGTGAAGTCTTTTGCGTCATTCTGCCATACAGTGCGCAAATCTGTTATTTCCTCAAGCCTGCTTAAAGCGACCAAAATATTTTCCTCCCCTTATAATTCTTCCGAGAAAAAATCACTGTCAACTCGTTTTATCTCGTATGTATGTTCTATTGAGACTCCTACATTATGCTTTATCATGAGGCGTGTCAATGTTGCCCCGTCAATCAATACTACTTTGACCTTTTCGGCGAATTTCACAGCTCCTTCTGAGAATTTTGCTGTCGTTATGAACAATCCTTTTTGAGCCTGCTGACCCTGAAGAGCTCCCGCAAATGTCTGAATCTCTGGCCTATGTACTGTACGTTCAGGACTCCATTGCTTTGCTTGGATGTAAATATTGCTGAAGCCTAACTGATCTTCCTTTATGATTCCGTCAATGCCCTCATCATTTGACAGCCGTGTTACCATGCCCGCATCATTTATGCCGTTGCCGTAGCCCATGTTAAGCAGTAGCCTCACCACAAGCCTCTCAAAGCCTGCTGGGGTCAATTTCATCACTTCATCCATGAGCCTGCTTGCAAGCGCGGATGTCATTTGTTGGTACGCTGAGTCGAGAATTTCCGCCGGGGATTCGTCTGTGTCTTCATGCGCCAAATCTGAATCATTTTCACGTGATGAGGAGCAGAAATCGTTGAACGTGTCATACTTGGCTAGGTAGTCAATATCTATCACTTCACCTGACGCAAGAGCCTTTTTGCCTTCCTCCGTAATGCGGTAATTCCCTCGCTTAGGAGTCTCGACAAGCCCGGCTTTTTGGAGGTATGTTTTTGCCCAGTTCACGCGGTTGCTGAAAATAGTTTGTCGTCTGCTCTGCAATAACTCGGATATGTCAGTGGCTGTGAGATTCATCGCTCTGGCTATTGTCTCTTTCACCTCTTTGGCTGAATGTGTATTGCCATCCTTCAAAGCGTCAAGGAATGCCCCGAAGAACTCAAAGAATTTCGGCACAGGCATATAAATTCCTCCTCAAATTTCTATGGTCAGCTGATTCATGTTGAATAGGTTGGCATAATTCATATCCTTTGCTATTCCTGAAACAATCCTTATGCCGAAATGATGCGCAAGATCATCATCATCAAGCATCTCTGCGCGCTCCTTTGGGTTGAACGGCCTGCAATTGTCCCGGAGTCTCATCTTGATTACGCCATCAAGGATGATTATCTTCATGTCGACATATTGAGGTCTGTCATCATTCCTGCCGTGCTGGAAAATATTCCTGCACATTTCCTCAACGACAAGCGCGATAAATATTGCTTTCCTTTTGGAGGCACCGTTATTTTTGCAGAACGTCATAGCTTTTTCAGAAAGCCCGACAATCTCATCCATTGAATTTATGCTGACATCAATGATTTTATCCGCGCCAACCGAAAAATCTTCCGGCAGAAAAAGCATATCGGCAATATGATGCGGGAAATGTCCGAGCTTTACCCATGCAAGAATATAGACGCACAGAATATATAGCATTTCGGAAACAGGGTAGGCGATGAACATTCCGACACCGCCGAATAATTTTCCCAGAATAGACGCGCCCACTATAAGCAAGAAAAATTCACCCGCAAAAGATGACCAGTAAGAATAACGGCTCATTCCTGCTGCCTGAAAATAGAAAACGAAAAACATTTTCACGCATATAAACGGAAGTCCGATTATATAAATCCTCAAGGCAAGAGTCGCAAGCCCGGCTATTTCCTCAGCACCAAACAGCACTAAAATTTGAGGGGCAAACACAAGCACCGCCGCCAAAATTCCGCCACAAACCCACAAGCTAACCTGCAACACAGAGCGGAATACCTGATGCAACCCGCGTATGTCGTGTTCCTCGTAAAGCACTCCCGCAACCGCAAGCGTTGCATTTCCGACACCCATTGCAACACACATCATCACAACTTTGATGCTACTCTGAACGAGGGTATTTGCCGCAAGATATTCCGTACTTGCCATCATGACAAAGATAATGTTCAACGCATATGTTCTCAGCATGGAAAAAGAACGGTAAAATACAGGCATTAATCCTGCTCGCGCTGTTTCACGGAAGCCTGAGATTTCAAATTTACGGAGCTGAATCGATGAATTTCCCCTGAAATGAAGAAGCAATACAATGAATGCGCAAAAGTAACTTGCTGATGTCGCCAAAGCAAGAATGAATACATTACTGTTGAAGATGATAGCAGCGGCTAAATCTCCTATCAGATTAACGACAAGCATCACCTTTATCGCAGAGGTAATCCTGCCTTTATCCCCGTCAATATTCATCAGCGGCGTAAGAAACATCATGCCAAGATAGAAAGGCATTCCGAAACATAAGCCCCGTATGTAAGCGGCTGTATACCTCTGCAAGTGTTCAGGGTCAGCTAACGCTCCGAGCATGAGTGCAACTTCATCGGCAAAAATATACAGTGCCAATCCCATTACACAGCTAAACACCGCGATAATTGCAGCGGAACAGGTGAATATTTCGTTTGCTTTCCTGTGATCCCCTCTTGCGGCATAATGGGAATATACTATTTGCGTTCCTGAAGCGAAGAAAGCACCAATCATTCTTTGCGCATGGGTGAAGGATAATGACAGGCCATATGACGCAACCGCAAAAGGATTGAAGAATTGAGCTATTATGATTCCGTCAAGCATAGCCGCTAACGATGTTGAAAGCTCCGCAACACTCATCACAATAAGCGTCTGCCTGAACAATTTTGCTATGAGAGGGTCATTTTCACCGTAAGCATTCATACTCATTTCGCCATAACAGCAACACTCTCAACATGAGCCGTCTGCGGGAACATGTCAAACGCCCTCAAACTTTCCAGCCTCCAGCCATGACCCGCGAGAATCCTACAGTCCCTCGCCAATGTCGCAGGATTACACGACACATACACAGCTCTCCTCACGCCGAAATCATTGACCGCCTCAAGCACTGCCCTGTTACAGCCATCGCGGGGAGGGTCAAGCACAACAGCATCATATGCGTCTCTCAGGTCAGCTATAACATCCTCAGAACGCCCGCAAAGAGTCCTGACGTTATCGAAACCGTTAGCCTTGAGGTTATGCCCTGCCATTCTCACAGCTCCGCGCCATTCCTCAACGCTAGTAACGCTCCCGGCCATGTCAGCAAGCCAGCACGTTAATGACCCCGTCCCGCTGTAAAGCTCAAGGATATTCCGCGCCCCTTCAGCCTGTGATGAGGCGTAAGCGAAAAGTTTTGCGGCCTGACCCGTGTTGACCTGGAAGAATGATGCCGTGTCAAAGCTGAGTCTGTATTTTCCGAGAAGCTCAGAGATTATTCCGCTGCCTGTGAGATTTTCCGTGTATGTCCCCAAAATCACATTACCGGGCTTTGAGTTATGATTGAGCGTCAATGTGTCAGGGCGTGAGAGATTCCCCAATGACGCAAGAGCCTTCACGCTTTTTGCCGACAATTTCCCGTTGATGACGAACGACAATAACGACTCGCCCGTGTTGATTCCTGCGCGGGCTATTATGTGGCGCAACTTGCCTGCGTGTGATTGCTCGTTATAGCCGTCAAAGGGGTAATGATTGCGTTCGAGGCCGTCAAGAATCCGTGAATACATTGCGTTTATGCGAGTGGCGTTCACGGGGCAGCTACGAATAAGCTCAAGCCTATGAGTCCCGGCTCGGTAAAATCCCGTCATGATTCGTCCGTTAATGCCTTGCACGGGGAACGAGGCTTTGTTGCGATAACCCCATGACTCCGGCGATGGTTCACATTCGAGGCCGTCAAAGAGTCCCGCGTCAAATCCTCCTATGCGCGTCATAGCATCACGGACGAGTCCAGCTTTGAGTCTGAGCTGTGTGGGGTAATCCGCATGTTGTAGCTGACATCCTCCGCACCTGCCGTAATACTTGCATTTCGGAATCGCCCGGCCATGTGAGGCTTCAATCACTGAGACTGTATCAGCGACCGCAAAATCTTTCTTCCTCGCCACAATACGCGCTGAAACCTTTTCACCCGGCAAAGCTCCCTGAACGAACACGACTCCCGACTCTGTGCGTGATATTCCAGCTCCATCGCTTGAAAGCCCGGTTATGTCGAGCGTGATTGATGAATTATCCCTGATGATGATGCGCCCCTTCCCATTCAAAATGTTCACCGAGATAGAATTTACGTGCAAGCTCATTGTCTGCTACTTCTTCCGGCGAGCCTGATAGGAATATTTGCCCGTCATGTATGAGGTATGTCCTATCAGTAATCGATAACGTCTCGCGTACATTGTGGTCTGTGATGAGGACTCCATACCCCTGCGCTTTGAGTTCGTGAATCATGCTCTGAATGTCAGCAACAGCAATAGGATCTATTCCGCTGAAAGGCTCATCGAGGAGGATGAATTTCGGCTTGAGGGTCAATGCACGAGCTATTTCAACGCGCCGTCTTTCACCGCCTGAGAGGGCATAACCTTTTGTTTCAGCAATGTGAGTAATCTTGAACTGTTCAAGGAGTGCGTCAGTAAGTTCACGAGCTTTTTTTTTGCGGCCAGTTTCCTCCCAAACGAGATTGATATTTTCGCGTACAGTGAGATTTCTGAACACAGAAGCCTCTTGAGGAAGGTAGCCTATACCTTTTCGCGCCCTTGCGTAAACAGGAAGCATTGTGATTTCTTCGCCATCAATCATGACAGTTCCCGAATCAGGACGAATGAGTCCGACAATCATATAGAATGAAGTAGTTTTGCCCGCACCGTTTGGCCCCAAGAGTCCGACAACTTCACCCGCTCTAACGTTTACGCTAACTCCTCCAACAACGAGCCTTCCTCCGTATTTCTTGCGCAGATCTTGCGCTGTGAGTTCGCTGATAGTGTTCATTTCTGGCGTGTCTTCCTGGGCTGAGTCTTGGTCTGTTTTGCGGGCTGAGTCTTGGATTTGTCGGTTGATTTCTGTGATTTTGGCTTGGTATCAATCTTGAGGGTTTTCGGCTCATTGTCAGATGCTGGGGTTACGGTTTCGGGGGCTTTTTGGGGTTTGCGTTCGCGTGTGAGGTCAATTGTGATTTCTGCACGGTCAGCACTAACTGTTCCTGTGTCATTCCTGCGTGTTAGTCCTCCAATAGCTTCGACTCTGTTCTGATCCGGGAAATACACAACGGAGTCGGATTTGAGAGTCCTTCCACCTTGAACGGCTACAACATGGCCGCTAACAACCACGCTTCCACGTTCGAGGGAATATAACGCGTTATCACCTTTGAGGCTTACGGCTTGCTCCTGAGATTTTGGCTTGCCTTTGAGCCACACGCTTTTTTTCGCGGTAAGTTCGTGGAGGTCTCCTCCTATTATTATGCCTTCAACAGAATCAGCACCAAAACTTAACCCTCGTGAGCTGTCCTCAAGGTTATGTGCTTTGGCTATCCAGAATTTTGTCTGCCTGTCATTCCCGGAAGGTTCATCGATTCCGCCTGCCCCTGTGATGGTGAGTCGTTCAGCGTCAAGTTTCATTGTGCCTAATCCGCCCTTAACGCCCCCTTGAAATTTGCAGCTTGGAATGTCTTGGAATGAGAGCAATAATTTTCCGGCTTGGAGGTCTACTTTGTCGCCGTACCATTTTCCCGAAGCTGTTATGC
>JAFSKY010000177.1 GCA_017448685.1 Synergistaceae bacterium | reverse complement strand
TTCGATTTCGTCATCATAGAACGTTATCCGTATGCATGTCTCATCCTCATATGCCGGGAATATCTCTACAGTGTCGCCCCTTACGCGGAATTTTCCCGGCTCTGGCGTGAAGTCTGTACGCTCGTAGTAATTCCCGACAAGCCCGGCCATGAATTTATGCTGGTCTGTCCTGTCATGAGTCCTGAATGTGATTATTGCGTCCTCATACGCACTCTTGAGGCCGAGTCCGTAAATGCATGAAACGCTAGCCACAACGATAACGTCCCGGCGTTCAATTAATGCCTTTGTCGCTGAGAGTCTGAGTCGCTCTATTCTGTCGTTGATTGATGCGTCCTTTTCGATGTAGGTATCACTTTGCGGGATGTAGGCTTCTGGCTGGTAGTAGTCGTAATAGCTCACGAAATATCTCACGGCGTTTTCCGGGAAGAATGCTTTGAACTCGCTGTAGAGTTGGGCGGCTAATGTCTTGTTGTGTGCGAGGACTAAGGCGGGGCGGTCAAGTGAGGCTATGACGTTTGCGATGGTGAAGGTTTTTCCGCTGCCTGTGACGCCCTTCAGAGTCTGGAAGCGGTTGCCTGCGTTTATGCTGTGTATGAGTGCGTCAATTGCTTCTGGTTGGTCTCCTGATGGCGGCCAGTTTGAATGAAGCACGAAATGTTTTGCTTTTCCCAATGTGAATTATCCCCTTTAGATTTATTGCGATATTTTGACATACTCCCCACGTCTAAAGGCGGGGGATTCTGGTATCAACAAACCTTGCCTGCCGGAACAGGTCTTAACGTGTCTCCGCTAATGGCAGATGCCCCTGCCATGAGAATATTTATTGCCGCGTTAATATCCCTGTCATGATGAGTTCCGCAGTTAGGGCAGTCCCATTCTCGAACCTTCAAATCCTTCACAGTCGGATTCTTATACCCGCATACACTGCAAAACTGGCTTGAGGGAAAGTATCTATCCACAAAGATTATCTGTGTTTCTAGTTTCATCGCTTCATACTTCAAGATTTGCACGAAGCTGAAAAAGCTCAAGCTATGAACTTTTCTGCCTCATCTCCGTGCCATAGCCTTAATGTTAAGCATGAAGAAATACGGCGATGATATGTTATGCCCGTCTGAACTTGTGAGAAACTGCTTCAACCCGAAATCCAGCCCGACGCTTTTACCTGTTCGCGGCTTGACTATGTCGCATTGGACATCACACACTAAGTAGACGTATATATCTCCTACACTATCACGCTTTACCGTTACCGTTTTGATTCTTCCCTCTATCTTACGCGACTGAAAATAGCCGTACCATTTTGAACCTATGCGGATTTTGCCTCTTACTTCATCTATCTTCCAACCTGCTTGCTTTAGCGTGAACGATTTATATTTGCGTACCTTTCGGAATTTTGGCGGGGAACTTTTCTTCTTGCGCTTGAGGTTACTCCAAAAAAGATTATATGCACGATTAATCCGCTCAGCTATGTCCTGCACTGCCTGTGAACCTAGCTTGTTCATATACGCAAATCTTTGTGTATGCTTCAATTTGGCGAGATGCTTCTTTAGTCGGTTGGCATTGAGGGATTTTTTGTACAGCCTGTAATAGCGTTTATGCAAGGCTATGCAGTGATTGTAAATTAGGCCAGCTATATTAATCAGGCTCATCAATTTATCATTATGCTCGGAATGATAGAGTTTAAAGCAAAACGTTTTCATAACTGGAATTATAATATATTGTGCATTATGTCCCCATCGCTTAAGCTGGGATTTAACGGCGGTTTTCGATAATCACATAACATTTCACGGGAGGCACGGACAATGGCGAAGAATAAAGCCCTTCAGGAGGCAGCACGAGCAAGGCAGGATGAGTTTTACACGGACTTACGCGACATCGAACACGAATTGATGTACTACATGCCACTCTTCAAGGGTAAAACTGTGTTGTGCAACTGTGATGATCCCTACGAGAGCGCATTCTTCGAGTATTTCGCGACCAGCTTCAACATGTTAGGACTGCGCAAACTCATAGCGACATGTTACGCCGGAAGCCCCATAGCCCAGCAACAACTCTCACTGTTCGAAGAGGACACGCCCGCCCCAAAACGCAAGCCATATTGCGCGCAAATCACCTCGCTTGAGGACTTCAACGGGGATGGACGCAAGGACTACCTCGATGTTGAGTACATATTGCAACACAATGTAGGAGGCTCATGCAGAGTCTTGGAGGGGGATGGGGATTTTAGGAGTCCTGAATGCCTTGAACTGTTGAGGGAGGCTGATATTGTCGTAACGAACCCGCCTCACTCATTGTT
>JAFSKY010000176.1 GCA_017448685.1 Synergistaceae bacterium | reverse complement strand
GGCAGACCGGGCTGGCACATTGAATGCTCTGCTATGTCGTCGAAATATCTCGGTGATAGCATCGATATACATTCGGGCGGAGTAGATTTGATGTTCCCGCATCATGAAAACGAGGTCGCTCAGAGTGAAGCCGCATCAAATTCGGGAGAACCCTTCGTGCATTACTGGCTGCATAACGGATTCTTGCTCATCGAGAAGGAAAAAATGTCGCGCTCATTGGGGAATGTCCTCACAGCACATGAGGCAATCGAACGCTATAACCCTCTGGCCGTGAGATTCTTCCTGCTCAGCGCACACTACAGAAGCCCGATAAATTTCGCCCCCGAAAACTTAGAGCAGGCTCAAGCAGGTGTAGAACGCCTCAGAAATTGCCGGAGCGATTTGGATTTTGCCGCAAAAACTCGCATAGGGGATTCAGCCTTTGACACGGGCAAATACAAATCACAGCTTGAGGAATTACGCGGGAAATTCGCCGAGGCCATGAATGATGACTTCAACACAGCCGCCGCTATGGGAGTCCTTTTTGATGTCGTGTACCTCATCAACACTAGCCTGAAGGAGAATGAGACTCTGCCGGAAGATTTCTACACTCTCTCGAAAAATGCGCTTGATGAATACGATTCAATACTCGGCGTATTTGGGAAGGATGACGCTGAAACGGAACATGACGAAGAGTCAGCAGAGATTGAGAGGCTTATTCATGAGAGGGCTGAAGCTAGGAAGTCAAAGAATTTCGCAAGGTCTGACGAGATTCGCGACTCCCTCAAAGCACGTGGGATTGTCCTCGAAGATACTCCCCAAGGTACGAAATGGAAGCGTGAACTGTAATATGTTGAAGCTGTTATTTGTGAGAAGGTTTATGCCCCTCTTCCTTACGCAATTTCTTGGGGCATTCAATGATAATTTCTTCAAGAGTGCGCTAATGATGCTCATCACCTACAGAATAGGCGATGCATCCGGCGTTGACCCACGTATATTAGTGAACGCAGCAGCAGGGGTATTCATATTGCCGTTCTTCGTGTTTGCTCCAACAGCAAGCGACCTCGCCGACAAATACGACCGCTCAGACCTAATGCGCTGGGTTAAGTTCGCTGAAATCGTCGTAATGTCAGGGGCTGCTTTCGGATTCTGGCTGGGTAATGCATGGCTTCTGATGGTGGTATTGTTCCTCATGGGAGCGCAGTCAGCATTCTTTTCCCCGGCGAAATACAGCATACTTCCTCAGCACCTGAAAGAGGATGAGTTAATCGCGGGCAATGGGTTAATCCAAATGGGTACGTACTTGGCTATACTTTCAGGGACAATAGCGGGAGGATTGATGATACTGCGCGACAACGGAATATATTGGGTAGGCGGACTCGCTGTTACGATTGCGGCGTTGGGCTGGCTGTTCTCAATGTTCATCCCTCCAACAAAGCCTATAGACCCCTCACGCAAAGTGTCATTCAGAATCGTGAAGCGCACGGTTGAAATGTTCAGCGATGTTTACCCTATGAGGCGCGTATTTGGCTCAATGCTGGCGATTTCGTGGTTCTGGCTGGTTGGCTCAGTGTTCCTCGCACAGTTCCCGACATACGCACGTATGATTCTCGGCGCGGATGAGAGTGTAGCTACAGCGTTCCTTGCGGTATTCTCATGCGGAATAGGTATAGGGTCAATGTTCTGCGATTCGCTCCTCAAAGGCAAAGTTACATCGAAATATGTCCCTGCCGCCGCATATGGTATAGCGATTGCCAGCGTGTTATTGTGGTACGTAAGCAACCGACCTCCTGTGCCTGAAGGGACTCCGATTGTCGGCGCGTGGGAGTTCTTCACCAACCCCGCGAATTTCATGATTACGGCGTGTCTTTTCGTGATTGCGTTTTGCGGAGGACTGTATATTGTGCCACTTTACGCGATAATGCAGACTGAAGCGGGCGATAAGGTCTCAGGGGTAATAGCCTGCTCGAACATAAGCGACTCCGTGTTCATGGCATTGGCTGCTGTTGGTGCGAGCGTGTTAATCTCTATGGGAGTGAGCATACCGCAATTGTTCTTGACGATGGGCCCAACAACGTTTATTGTTGGGCTTCTTGTGGGAGCGTTGTAGAAGGTAGAAATTTTGCCCTGTCTGAGCGTTTCAGGCGGGGCATTTTTTGTGTGGCTAGTAAAACTCGTCCGAGGCGGATATAAAAATTCACTTTTCGCATAAACTCTTTCAGCAAGAAACTTTATCCCCAATTTTATGATTTCGTGAAATGTTTGACGAGATTAACATATGGCCTTCAGGGGAGCAATATCTTCAGGCTTCGAGCCAATAGTCTTTGACACCCCCCGGAGGCTTGATGAGATTTTCGGCAAAACAAAAGCGGCCAACGCATTCACGCTGACCGCTAAACGTCCTGAACGTTATCTCACAGGCTCAATGAGTCCGTAGCTGTTTTCCCCACGCTTGTACACAACGTTGATTTCCCCTGTGGCTGCACTCTGGAACACATAGAACGAATGCCCGATAAGCTCCATCTGCATCACAGCTTCGCCAGCCTCCATAGGGTGAACCTCAATCTTCTTCACCTTATCGATTGCTGGGGAGGCTTCTGCGTCCTGTTCAGGCTCTTCAACGCTGAACGTAAACTCCTCAGCCGCTCCAAGCTGCGCCCTGTCCTTGAGGTAGGAATTGTATTTCTTGATTCTCCGCTCAAGGTTCTTCAATGACTGGTCAAACGCCTTCCTGGGTTCTGGCGCGTCTTCTTCTGCCCTGAGAATTACACCGTTTGCGTTGGCTGTGGTCTCAACGTTGAAGCTGCCTTTGTGGTGCGTGATTACTATCTGGCAGTTCATTATGCGCCGGAAGAATTTTTCCAGCTTGGAGATCTTCTTCTCCATGTAATCCCTGAGCCTGTCATCAATTTCGCACCCGCGTTGCACAAAACGAATGTCCATTATCGTGGCACCCCCTGAAATGTGTGAACGACCCCTTTGCGGTTATGGGGCTTATTGTGTGTATTCTTTTGTGATGTCTGAGATTATAGCACTCTTAGACTATTTTGGCTGATTTCAGCGGCGTGTATAATTCTCGCCATATCCGAAATATTTTCATAGGAGTGATTTCTGTATCATGAAGCTTGTTGTAATTGGCACAGGCTATGTAGGACTCGTAACTGGAACATGCCTAGCGCGCTACGGCAATAATGTCGTGTGCGTTGATGTGAACGCCCAAAGGGTAGAGACCCTCCGCAAGGGAACTGTACCATTCTATGAGCCGGGACTCGAAGAAATGATGAAGCGCAACATGTCAGAAGGCCGACTCTCCTTCACAGGCTCAACCGCTGAAGCCCTCAAAGGTGCAGAGGCTTGCTTCATCTGCGTGGGGACTCCCCAAATGCCAGACGGAAGCGCGAACATGTCATACATTGAGAGTGCCGCCCATGACATTGGCGCGGGAATGTCAGGTGATTTGCTCGCCATCGTCAAATCAACAGTCCCAGCAGGCACAAACAAACGTGTTCGCGACATCATCACCGCAGAGCTTGAAGCCCGCAAAGCCTCCCACAAATTATTCATGGCCTCGAACCCTGAGTTTCTCCGTGAAGGCTCATCCCTGACAGATTTCCTTGAACCTGATCGCGTAATAGTCGGCACAGATTCTGAGGAAGGCAGGAAGATTCTTGCCGAGCTTTATTCGTTCCTTGAGCCGTCAAAACTAATCTTCATGGATACCGTATCAGCTGAAATGTCCAAATACGCCGCTAATGCCATGCTTGCCACGAGAATCTCATTCATGAACGAAATCGCCGGAATCTGTGAGCATGTCGGAGCTGACGTTGAGAGCGTACGCAGGGGAATCGGCCTCGACGTGAGAATCGGCAAAAAGTTCCTCAACGCCGGATGCGGTTACGGCGGGTCATGCTTCCCGAAAGATGTCAGGGCATTGCGTGATTTTGCACGTGCAGCAGGCTATGAGCCTCAGATATTGACGGCTGTTGATGACGTGAACGAACGCGCAAAACAGGCCATGTTCGCGAAAATCTCCGGGCAATTCGACTCCCTCGCCGGAAAAACCATAGCCATCTGGGGGCTGTCATTCAAGCCGAAAACCTCAGACACTCGCGAAGCACCCGCACAAGTCCTGATACGCTCATTGTTGGAGGCGGGCGCAAAAATCCAAGCCAGCGACCCACGCGCAATTGAGGAAACTCGCACGGTATTGGGCGAACATCGCGGACTCGTGTACGTCTCAGATATGTATGACGCTGTGAACGGTGCAGAGGCTCTTGCGGTCATGACGGAATGGGACATCTACAGGCAGCCAGATTTCACACGCCTGAAGAATCTCATGACGCGTCCCCTTATAGTTGACGGCAGGAATCTATATTCCCCCGATGACATGAAACGCAGAGGCTTCACATATATATCTGTAGGAAGGCCGGAGGTGAATGCGTAACGTGAAGGCAAAAATTTTCGCTCTCATCTCGATTCTGCTCATGCCGATATGCTCATACGCCGCTGATGTCTCATCGATTGAGCGCGAAGGAATGATTATGCGTGTTGAGCTGAACAGGCTCGGAGATTCTGCTGACCCCTCAGAGCGTGAAGCGATTCTGCGGAAGATTGCTGACAGGTGCAAAGGCACTGAAGAAGGTGAAGCGGCATATTGGGATTTGGCTGATTTGTACCTTGACGGATTCCCAGAGGAAAAACGGCAGGAGGCTCGCGAGATTCTTGAGTTGTGCGTGAAGTCGTACCCAAATTCGAGGCGTTCGGCTATGGTCAAGTGCAGGCTTGCGGGGCTTTATGATGCAGGGAGCGCGAGAAGGTCTGAGCTTGTGAGGCAACTCAAGAATGACACAACGTTGCCCGCTGTAGTCAAGTCCACATTAAACTAAACGCCGTATTTTTTTATGCGTAATTATACCGTTTGACAGACAATTAATTTTTTTCGTCCGTTTGTTGACAAAGGCGCAACACGGTGTAAAATGTGCAACGTAGTTCTGCGTGTATTACTTAGAGTTAGCACCAAAACATTTTTCATATTCCGAAAGGAGTGCTTTAGTTTCATGAAGAAGTTATTTGCGTTAATGTTAGTCGTTGCAATGCTCTCAGTTGCGGGCAGCGCAATGGCGGTAACGGGAACGGCAAGCCCTGCCACCGTGAACATGACAGCAGGCGGTATTGCTACGTCAACGGTAACGGGTGTTGCGGGGGAGTATGAGGGAGATCTGAGTTATGCGCTTTCGTCATCAGCTCCCGCTTGGGCAACGCTGACCAACAACGTAGTAACGTTCAAGCCCGGTGCAACAGTAACGGGTACTTCAAGCGTTGTCGTAACGGTTACAGAGACCTACACGACAGACGGAGGCCACTCAACATCTACAGCCACAGCTGACGTTACAATCACTGTGAACGTAGCAGCCCCCCAGCTCGAACCTGAGCCAGAACCAGAAACTGAAGATGAGACCACAACGGTAATCGAGAAGGTAAAGCCGACTATAACAAGCACAAGGCCTATTCTTGTAGTCATCATCTCAAGTGTGGCTCGCCAGGCGGCTTCAGTACTTACATTCTCCCAGACGGTAAGGACAGTTGCGACTGCCATCGCTGACACAGGGCTTCTTCAGCGGATCGGCCTCAGCCAGGCACTTGCACAGGCATGGGCGGGAAAAGCTGCACAGGTAGCTCAGATGGCGCAGAATGCAATCAATTCCGCCGCAAAGAGAGCAGCTCTGTTCACTGGCTTGGCTGCTAATGTTGACACAACGCCTCAGGACAATGACCAGCTTGAAGAAGTTCCCGGTTCGACAACTGATAGTGCTGACGCAGGCACAAAGCTGGCCGCTGCCACAGAGAGACTCGGCGGAAACCGCAAGGCTCTGTCAGCAGGTGGAGCTATGAGACCCAAGAAGAGCGGCACATATAAGTTCGCCAAGAATTTCGGCCCGGCACTCTACAAGCTCCCGATACAGGGCGACAGAGGTAACATGGGCGGTGCTGCAAACGCGTTCTCAGCCTCAGCAGTTGATACTACTGGCGTTGCGTTCATCGATAGCGCAGGCAATGCGACAACAATCATCCCCGGCGATGAGAACTCACAGGACATAATGCCCGGCTTCGTTACGATGCTGGTTGTTATGGAGGCTGGACAGATTTACGAGCCTGTTATCTTCACGACAAGCGAAGATCTCACAGCCGCTGGAATTTCCACTGACTCACAGCCTGCTACGGTTAACGTTGTTGACTACAGCCAGACGGAGACAGTAGTTGTTGACGCGGATGGCAACGAGACAGTTCAGGAAGATGCTCCTGCTGCTACATTAGCCGGTATGGCGACAGTTCTCGGCTCGACTCCTACACGTGTTCCTACATCAGCTCTCCTCACCGCAACAGCAATCAAATCAGCAGACGCGGCGGCGGACAAAGCGTATGCGGCAAGCCATGACATGTTCATAGCGGCCACCTATGCCCCAGTCGGAGCTCTTACGGATGGAGTATACTACGCCCCTGTAACGTTCAACGAACTCGGTTCAGGCCAGACGCTTGCAGACGATGCAGACTTTGAGTTCTATCCTGACGGCCTCGGTGCTAGCGCGGAGAAAGCGTATGTAGCTGTGTTCACGATGTCAGGCGATGAGGTTACAACGCCTTCAAGCATACTCGGCAAAGAGGGTTATATCGCCTTCGCAGTTGAGAGCTCAGTCTTCAGGGCAGCTGCCAAAGACAACGAGATGGACAGACCCACAGTAACGCTTGCACTCAAGGCCAGCACTACAAGCCCAGACCAGCCTGTAATAGAGGACTCAGTGTTTGAGAACCTCAAGACGCAGGGTTACATCAATGCCAGCAACCAGCTCACGTCCACAGCGTTCGTTGGTGGCTCAGCTCCTACCCTTACAGCAGGCTCAGACGGCAAATACACCGCTACAGTGTCGTTAGTATTCGATGTAAGCGAGTGGATTTTAGCGGTTGCGGAGAATGGAAGCGTAACAAAGCAGTTCTCATCATCTGCAATCAGCAACGGCAGCCTTACGCCGACAGGTACCAGAACCGCCACAATCAGCCTTGACCCCTCCGAGATCACAGCGGGTTCACGCGCAGTAACACTCACAGTAACGCCTGATGGTGCTACTCATACTGCCAGCACATCACTCGGAAGCGTTATAGGCACCTATACCGGAACCCCCACGAATGTACTCGGCAGCTCCGGCGGCGGTTGCTCAGCAGGAAGCGCAGTTCTCGCTCTCGCATTACTGGGGAGCTTCATCCTTACACGCAAAAAGTAGTACAACGCAGACACACAAACACAAGCAGTAATCACAGCGTCCTCCTTGTTCAAGCGTGAACGGGGAGGGCGTTTTCATATGGGCGTATAATCACGGGAGGAGGTTTGATGGATGAAACACTATATATGTTTTGACGCAGGGACTCAAAGCGTGAAAGTTGCAGTATATGACGAGGCCGGGACTCAGGTCGCCTCAGAGGTCAATCCCACAACGCTGAAATATCCCCATGCCGGATGGGTTGAAATGGACGTTGGCGAATATTTCCGGCTCGCGCTCAAAGGCATGAGGAAATGCGCGGAAATCATGAGGGAAAAAGGTCTTGACCCCGCAACAGTCCGGGCGGTAATGGGGGATGGGATAATTTGCGGAATCGCTGGCATTGACGAGAACGGAAAAGCCGTAACGCCGTACATAAATTACCTCGACTCGCGCACACAGGAGGACGCTGACAAACTTTCGGCAATGAACCTCGATATTTGGGCGCGTGAAACTGGGAATCCTGAGCCTTTGTGCCTTTTCCCCGCGCTACACGCAAGATGGCTCCTCAAGAATGACCCCAACGCCGCAAAAATACGCAAGTTCTCCCACAACGCTCCGTATATCCTGATGCACTTGGCCGGACTCAAAGCTGAGGACTCGTTCATCGATTGGGGCGCAATGTCGGGTTGGGGGCTTGGCTATGATGTCGAGGCTAAATCGTGGTCAGATGAGCAACTCGGCATACTCGGAATACCCCGTGAGCTTATGCCGAGAATCGTCAAGCCGTGGGACATTGTCGGGGGGTTGTGCCGTGAATGCGCTGAATATACCGGCTTCCCCGAAGGAACGCCCATTTGCGCGGGGGCTGGCGACACGATGCAATCCCTTCTGGCCTGCGGAGTTCATGAGCCGGGACACGCTGTTGACGTTGCCGGGACGTGTTCAATGTTCTGCATATCAACGGGCGGAATCGTTCCCGGCCTCAGCAGGAAAGGCAGCGGACTCATCTTCAACTCAGGCACTTTGCCCGGAACATATTTCTACTGGGGATTCGTGAGGACTGGCGGACTCGCTCTGAGATGGTTCAGGGATAACGTCTGCAACCACGCGGGCGATGATGCCTACTACACATACCTCAGCGAAGGCGCAAAGAATGTTCCTGCGGGCGCGGATGGCGTGAGATTCCTTCCGTGGCTCACTGGCGGGCCTGAGGGATTCCGTGAGGTTCGCGGGTGCTTCATCAACATGGGCATGAACACTGACCAGTTCACTTTGTGGCGGGCAGTTCTTGAGGCGATTGCGGGCGAATATTCAGAGATTGCTGAAAGGTGCAGGCAGGCAGGGACTCCCGTTGACAGGGTCATAATCACTGAGGGAGGCAGCAAAGATCCGTTATGGAATCAGATTAAGGCTGATATGATTCGAGCTGAGACAATGACGCTCAAAACTGGGGGAGCTTTGGCCACGAACGCGGTTACAGGGGCTTATGCTGTGGGAGATATTGCAGACATGGCCGGGAAATTGCATGAGGGATTAGCTGTTACAGGAAGATATGAGCCTGGCGAGAAATTAACCCTTCCTGATATACCGTTCAAGCTGTAAACGCACAAAAAAAACGCCTCCTCATCACGGGGAGGCATTAACTTTCACTACTGTTGCAACATGAGTCCTTCCGGGGCTGTGTAAGAGTTCTCAGCGCAATACGGATCAATGTATATCTGCATGGTTTTATCCCCGCTGAGTGTCAGAATGTAACAGTCAATTATTCCGGGAGGCTCATTGCCCTCCATGCTTCCGATTCTACGGTAATTCACTTTTTCCCCTGAAGGAGTCCTGAGACGTTCAAGATACCTATAGCTGTGGCCGATTGAGATTGCTCGCACAGGATTACCCGGTGTTACGGCGAAATCTGACGAGGCCGTATCCATTCTCCTCTCACGCTCATAGAACGCAAATTTGTCGGGATTTTTGGCACGGTCTTCGCTCAAAGCTATTCTCAGCCCGTCAAGCGTCAGGTTATCCGCTCCATTCTCCGCAATATATGAGGCCAAATAGGCGTATATCAGTTTTTCGTCAGCATTAAGTTTTCCTCTTGTGGCTCTGCTGTCCTCAATCGCTGAATACGCCGCTCGCACTGGGGATTTGTCCGTCATGAACATTGACGCAACGAGGCGGTTAAATATTGGATTGTGGCCTGTTACTGTGTCATAGAGCGATAAGAACGAACTCACAACATCATATGCCGTCAGCTTTTCACCGACAAGCTCACCCATTACGCGCAATACGGATGCATACATATCTATGATTTTGTCGTCAGGCATGAAATTATACGCCCCCTTGAACGCCTGCCCGGCCTCATCTCTGAAAACGTCAGAGACTTCAGCATTGCCGCGCATGAAATACAATGACGCAACGACAATCACGGCGATAAATATTATCCCGGCGATGAGATATTTTCTCCGCAATTCGGCCACGCCCCTTTACATGTGCCGCGCAAGAAGACTCCTCCGGCGGTACATATCCTCTTCAATCTCGTCAGCCTGATCCTCAAGCATGTATTTGTCCTCGAATATCGTTGAGCCAGCTTCGTCCTTCTGACCCTTGAACGCTCTTTTGAGGAATATCGGCGTTATTATCGTGCAGACGATTATCATTATGATGATTGGGCCTAACTCGCTCTCTTCGATGAGGTTCATCGCAACACCCTTCCCAGCAACGATAAGCGCAACTTCTCCCCTGCACACCATGCCAAGCCCTATAACATAGCTCTGATGATTGTCCATGCCGCAAATTTTCGCGCCTATTCCACAGCCGAAAAGTTTTGACACTATGCTTACGGCTATAAGCACTACCATAAATATCACTGTCTCTGCTGAAAAACTCGGTAGGGTAACTTCAAGTCCTATATTGGCGAAAAATACGGGGGTAAGTAGGAGATATGCTATTGAGTCAAACTTGCTGGCTATGTATTGTCCTTTTGGCGACATCGCGATAATCATTCCGGCCGCGAATGCCCCGATTATGTCCGCTACACCAAATACCACTTCAGCAGCCCATGCCATGAAGAGGCACAACGCAAAGCCCATTATGGGATAACGGCGCAAATTCCGTTCAGCCTGCTTCTTGTCTGACCACACCATAGCCCTGTTGTAGAGGAATCCCGTTACGCCGACAAACACGAAAAACCCGGCAATCTTCACGAACACAAGAAATATATTCGTATCACCGCCCGCAATCCCCGTAACAAGCGTAAGGCATATCAAGCCTAGAATGTCGTCTATCAGTGCCGCCGCTAATATCGTATTGCCCGCCTTCGTTGACATTTTGCCGAGTTCCTTCAGTGCCTCAACTGTGATTGAAACGGAAGTTGCTGTAAGCACTGCCCCAACGAAAATAGCTGATGGAAATGATATGCCAGGCTGGAAGAAATACATCATCCCCGCACCCATTCCCAACGGAAAAAGCACTCCCAGTAGCGCCACAACAAAACCGACTCCCCCTGAGGCTTTAAGCTCGTCAAGATTCGTCTCAGTTCCAGCCGTGAACATTATCACGATAACGCCTAATTCGGCTATACGCGACAACAATTGCGACGGCATGAGGCAGAATTGCACCCCGAAAAGCGATTGTGTTGCAGCACCCAAGACAGCAGGCCCAAAAAGTAGCCCGGCCATTAACGCGCCGACAACTTGAGGCATTTGCGCACGACGTGAGAGAAGGCTGAATATCTTTGTTGACAGAAGAATTACACAGAGACTCAGCAAGTAGTTATAGCTCTCCATAATGGAATATTACCCCCTTGATTGTATGGGAAATTTAAAGCTCGTAGTCATCTCCATGCGCCTCACCAAGCAAAGCACTAACCTGATGTCGCCATGGCATTGAAGGATGCGCCCCCATTTTCGTGCAGGCAAGCGCACCACATGCTGAAGCGAATTTTGCGGCTCTCTTCAGCGGCATTCCTTCGCACAACGCAACGCAGAATCCCGCGCAGAACGCATCACGCGCCCCAGTGTTGTCTACAGCTCGTATGCTGAACGCGTCAAACGAGAAATCTTCCCCGCCATTCACGAATATCATTCCGCCCTTAGCACTTTGTGTTACGGCAAGGCATCTCACGCCACGTTTCAGAATCTCATGCGCCATTTCGGATATTGATTTGTGCTGTTTGTGGCTTGCGTAGAAACCTAATGCCCGCTCATTCAGTATGAGGTAGTCTATGTTCTTCCACACCTCATTAGGCAGCGAGAACGGTGGCTCAGCTGATAGAAACGTCATGCACCCATGTTGACGCGACAATCTCAGGCCAGCTGCTACAGTTTTGGGGGGGCTTTCCATCTGGAACAATGCCGCATCTGAGGACTCAAACACATTCATTGCCCCTGTCATAGCTCCGTCATCAAGAAGGGAGTTAGCCCCTTGGGATATGACTATTGAGTTTTCTCCCTCATCCGTTACTGTGATTACGGCTGTTCCTGTAGGAGCTTCCTTGCGCGTTTGAAGGTGGGAGCAATCAACGCCGTTTTCAGTAAGAGCGGATTTAATCTTCCTGCCGAAATCATCGCTTCCAACACAGCCTATAATATGCGATTTGGCACTAAGTCTTGCCGCCGCTAAAGCCTGGTTAGAGCCTTTACCGCCTCCAGCCATACCGAACGCACCGCCTATTACTGTTTCACCCTTATGCGGGCAATGTGGAGCGCGTATAACTAGATCAATATTGAGTGAACCTACTACTGCGACCGTTGACAATTTAACTTCCTCCCTTAATTTATGGACGAATATAATTTGCGTATAATATCACAATCAATCTTTGAGTCTAATTATTCACCTTTAGGAGGTATTCTCTTATCATGCAGGATTTGTTGAGCTTCCTTGACGCTTTGGACGGCTTCCTGTATTACCCTGTGCTTGTCGTTGTTCTGACGGCGGGAGGGCTGTATTTCTCTCTTCGCTCGAAGTTCGCGCAGTTACGGCTGTGCATTGACTCCGCAAGACTCATCATGGAGCGTCCTGACAGCAAGCACGCAATATCATCATTCGGCGCTCTCATGGTCTCGACGGCCTCACGCGTTGGAACGGGGAACATAATCGGAGTCTCTACGGCAATATGTCTTGGCGGGCCTGGGGCTGTGTTCTGGATGTGGGTACTTGCCATCATAGGAGGAGCGAGCGCACTGGCTGAAAGCACGTTAGCCCAAATCTTCAAGCGGAAAAACTCTGAGACAGGCCACAGCTACGGAGGTCCAGCGTATTACATTGAGGCCATAATCCACAGCAAAGCACTTGCCGTGATATTCTCCGTGTTCCTGATTGCAACATACGCATTCGGCTTCAATGCTCTTGCCTCGTACAACCTTCAGTCAACATTCTCCG
>JAFSKY010000175.1 GCA_017448685.1 Synergistaceae bacterium | reverse complement strand
TTATTGGGGCATTTTCCATTTTGTCAAGTCCCTTCTTACTGAATTTTCATGACTCGCAACATATTTTCCGCGAAATCAATAACGCCTTCCTCATTAAGCGCAGTTGTCTCAACCGTGAGAGTCATATCACCTTCCACATTCACGGCCAATGCAAGAGGCATAAAGCTATGACGCTCGATTATAGCCTTGCGCCCAGCAATGTCAACGACCTCAAACCCTGACTCGCTCGACATAACTCCCTTCACCGCTCTCACATTCTCAGGCACATAGAGACTTCCTGCCCCACTGCCCTCAGTGAGTATCACTTCAAGCATTCCTGCCGGGGATTCACGCGTGTATGTCCTGTAGGTGATTTGTCCGTGTGATTCGTGATTGTATTCTGTCGTGAGTGATTGCACATACTCATTCACGCAACGCCATTCCCCAACGACATCAGGCAATACGCCAGCATAGCAAGCTCCGCATAACGCCATAACTCCAACGAACGCCGCAAATATCCGCCTCATTCTTTGACCTCCTTCAGCCACAGCTTACGAGCCGCCAGCAAAAACTCATCATACGCACCACTCGCGAAATCAGGAAACGTATAATCAAACGCCGCCCATTTCTTGAACCTGTAGCGCATTGTTACCTCCGCGAATATCCCATCACGCAAATATATTCTGTGAGCGTGGTCTTTTGTTGACGCAAGAACGAGTCTCGCCCCATCAATATATCCCGGGTCAATGTTCACTGCCCTAACTGGTTGTCGGCTCATGGCTTCGAGGTTGATTGCTTCGTGTTTCCAGTCAGCAAGGTCACCAGCATTGACGAGGCCGGGAAAGCACAAGAATATACGCGTAAGGTTTGGGGAAATGTCATCGTAATAGCTAGTCTTGTCGAATGGAACGGGATTGCTCATGAGTTCAGGAATGCCCCAGATTTTTGCGAGCATATCAACACTCCACGACAAATAGCTTTCATCGGGATATAAGATTCCTGCTATGCGTTTGACTTTTGGCTCTTTCATCAAATAATCGCCTAGCCCCCCTCGCTTTAGCTATGGGGATGATTGCGTCCTCCTTTGTTTATCGTATCGCCCGGAGGCGAGCGGGCATAAATATCTGCTAAAACGGAGCAGACCGCCACCCGCTAGCGTTATAATCCTTCGCTAATGTTACCACGCGGTTTTATACGTTTGCAGCACTGTCCCTGCCCCTCAGAACTGTTTAACCACAAACCGCAGTGCTACAGATTAGGATTTACGTCCGTAGGTGCCTATATATTCGCGTATAACGTAGCCTATATTTCAAGACTTAAGCTAGTCAGCAAGTGTTTTACACACGTTTTAGGCGTGGGGCTACTGACTGTGTGTGATGTCCTTTTGGGGGATTGTTGGTGAAGGTAATTATACTGCAATGTGTGATGAAGGGGGAAATTTCAGCGCGTCATATCATCTCCCCTCATGCCTAATAGTAACCTTCATGTTCACGCGCCTGACCTGCCGCAAGCAATGCCATAGCCTGAGGCCCTATATCCGTTATTACGTCATCATGCCTCATTGCCGTTAATGGCTCTGGCTGTATTGGCTCTTCATTCTGCGGAGGCTCTTGGGGGATTTCCTGCGTTTTTGTGGGAGTTGGAGGTTTCTTGCGCTTTGGCATCTGAATATCTAGGTAGCCTTGAATTTGTCCCTGCCATTCACACGCCCTGAAACCTTTTGTGCGTCCTTCAGGAGGTGAAGAAAGCCTCTGCCATGTTCCACCCTGAGCTTCGATCTCTTTCACCCACGTTTGACCTACAGCAGCCCACCACGTAATATCTTGCGCGTCAGTCAAATCATCTGTGCAGTCATCCACCGTGAAGATACCCGGCTTCAGCTTACGGAATGCAATGAACCTCGCACCGTTCAAACCTTCAAGCCTAACGATAAATTCATCACGTTCGGGCAGATCT
>JAFSKY010000174.1 GCA_017448685.1 Synergistaceae bacterium | reverse complement strand
GGAACAAATACAGTGCCGTGGCAACAAGGTAACCTACATCAACAGAAACGGCTGTAACTCCTTGACCTATATCGACATATACAACGATACCGCTCCGACAATCATAACGGAGAGTCTGCCTGATGCATATATAGGGATTCCCTACTACGCGAAAGTTGATGCTACAGGCACAACACCGATTTATTTCACAGGCGGCACTGCTTCAACATTGGCAAACGGCATTGGTACGCAGGAAATGCTTACCGGGCAATGCACAGACGGTGTAATCACAGGTACGCCACGTAATGCCGGCGGTCGGACTCTGCCTTACACTCTGAACTTCCCAGTAACAGCTACGAATCACATAGGATCCTCAGCCCCCAAGACATTCACGATTACTGTAAGGGAAACGCCTGTTGCTCCCGTAATCACTACAACGAGTCTCCCTGACGCATATATAGGTGAAGCATATTCCGCGCAGGTTCAGGCCACAGGCACAACGCCGATAACCTACGTCATCAACAGCGGTGTACCATTTTCAAACGGCTTCAATCTTGACGGCGGGAATCTTGGAGGATGCACAAACGGGGTAATCAAAGGTACGCCCGGTTACGTCGAAGGCAATCCCACAAACAAGACTCCGCCTTACACTGTGAACTTCCCAATTACGGCCACGAACGCCGGAGGGTCAGACACAAAAACGCTCACAGTTACGGTCAGGAAGAGAATAAATCCCCCGTCAATAACCACAAGCACCCTACCGAACGCTACATTCGGTGAACACTACTACTACATTCTTCAGGCATCAGGAACTCAGCCCATAGATTGGAGCGTAACCAACGGAAGCCTTCCTCCAGGTCTTTCACTGACCACTGACGGCACTATATCCGGCACTGTAGAGAATGGAGCGTCAGGCACGTATAGTTTCAGGGTAACGGCCTATAACTCGTCCTATGACTACAAGAACCTCACGATCACGGTGGATGTTCCGCCGTCAGTCTCGACAACTGGCCTGATGGACGGCTATGTGAATGAATCGTACTCCGCAACTCTCACAGCAACAGGAGCTACTTCCGTAACGTGGACAGCTTCGGGATTACCTAGCGGGCTGTCATGTTCAAGTGCTGGGAAAATCACAGGGACTCCGACAGCGTCAGGTACATTCACAGTCAAAGTTACTGCGACGAGTTCGGCTGGCAGCAGCACCAAGAATCTCACGCTTACGATATACACTCTGCCAACAATCAGCTACATCTTCAGGAACGGCCTAATCGGACAGTCATATTCTGACTACGTAACAGTAAGGGGTGGAAAGTCATCATACACGTGGACAAATGACAGCGGGACAATTCCGGCAGGTCTAAGCATGAGTCCTTCAGGAAGCTCACTGTACCTCAAAGGAACTCCGTCAGTGGCGAAAACATACACATTCCGGCTCAAGGTCAAGGACGCTAATGGCAAGACTGCGACAAAGGATTTTACTATTACTATAGCTTCCCCAGCGACAGCTCCAACTATCACGACCTCAAGTCTTCCAGCGGGCAAAGTCGGCACGGCGTATTCTGCGACTCTCAGTGCCTCAGGAACAACCCCAATAACATGGAGTGCAACGGGACTTCCGGTAGGGCTATCATGTTCGAGTGAAGGGAAGATTTCTGGGACTCCGACAAAAGCAGGGACATTCACGTTCACTGCAAAAGCGTCAAACAGTGCTGGCAATGACACAAAAGAATTTGCCGTGAAAATTACACAAACGGCTGTTACAGGAACAATTCCCGTCACAATAACTCGCCGGGCTTCGTACACCGGGACTCCAAAAGCCAGCGGAGGTACATCCCCTTACACGTGGTCAATCAGCGCAGGGAAACTCCCGGACGGCCTGAAGATTAACGCGTCAACAGGTAAAATCACGGGCAATCCCAGCAAAGCAGGCACATTCTCATTCACCGTAAAGGCCCAAGACAAGAACGGCTCTGCATCAACGAAAGAATACACGGTAAAGGTAACTCAAACAACGGTCAAAGGTGATATTCCGACAACAATAACTCGCCGGGCTTCGTACACCGGGACTCCAAAAGTTAGCGGTGGCGTATCACCTTACACATGGTCAATCAGTGCAGGAAAACTCCCGAACGGCCTGAAGATTAACGCGTCAACAGGGAAAATCACGGGCAATCCCAGCAAGGCCGGGACATTCTCATTCACGGTGAAGGCCAAAGACAAAAACGGTGCAGCAGGTTCTAAGGGTTACACTGTGAAAGTAACGCAAACGGCTGTCAAGGGTGATATTCCTGCAACTATCACGCGCAGGGCTTCATACACAGGGACTCCAAAAGCTAGCGGAGGTGCATCGCCTTACACATGGTCAATCAGTACAGGCAAGCTCCCTGACGGCCTGAAAATTAACGCGTCAACAGGCAAAATCACTGGGACTCCCACAAAGGCAGGAACGTTCAATTTCTCGGTGAAGGCCAAAGACAAAAACGGTGCAGCAAGCTACAAGGCTTATACCGTCAAGGTGACTCAGACAAAAATCACAGGGACTCTCGCCAATGCCGTAAGAGAAAGCTCATACACAGCCACACCAAAAGCTTCAGGTGGCGCATCCCCTTATGTGTGGTCAGTCAGCTCAGGAAGCCTCCCAACAGGCTTAAAGCTCAATTCCAGCACGGGAAAAATCACCGGGACTCCCACAAAGGCAGGGACATTCACATTCACGCTTAAGGCCAAAGACAAGAATGGCGCAGCAGGGACAAAGAAATACACCATCAAGGTTACAGCCCCCGCGACAAAATCCGCAATGCCTGAAAGCAAAGCCAGCACGGAGAATGATAGCGGAGTTTCAGCGCAGAAACATAACAGCCTATCAGCACTGCCAGAAACCTCAACGACAACATCAGAATCAGCAGGCAAGGCAACTCTCACCCTCACGCCATCATTACGCATCATAAGCGATGACATTCTCACGCAAAATGATGGCAGGGACAATGACATCTTCACCGTTAAGGCCGGGCAACCTATAACATTCATACTCAGCGGCAAAATATCCGGCGCAATCGTCTGCATTGATGATGAACCTGTTGAAGGGATTACGATTTCTGATGAGGAAACATTCACCCTTCCGGCGGAATTTGTGGGCGGCGACTTCAAGGTGCAAGTCAAATCCTCTGACGGCAAAATAGAATCGCAAGAAGCCTATATCATCTCAGAATAGTTTGCAGTCCACGTAAGTTTTTCCCCTTGGTCTTTCATGGCCGGGGGGATTTTTGTATTATAATTTCGCAATCCATAAGGAGGAAAATACATCATGAAGACGACAGCACTAATCAACCTCAAGGGCGGAGTCGCAAAAACAACAACAACTGTCGGGCTTGCCTCGTTCCTTTCTGGGGTATTCGGGAAAAAAGTACTCGTCATAGATATTGACCCTCAGACAAACTGCACAACAATGCTTATTGACGAAGAAAAATGGGAAGAACTAAACTCGCAGGGGCTTACGCTTTATTCCCTTTTCGCTGGGGCAATTAAAGGTGAAGACAGCTTCAACATTTCCAGCATAATACAGAAAAATGTATCTGGCATAAAGGAAGCTGAGACCGTTGACCTTATTCCCTCAAGCCTGAATATGATAGACATTCAGGACGAAATAGCAACAATGCCGCCTGGAAAATTTTTCGCAGGGAATCCCGTAGAGATATTGAGGCGCGCAATATGGAAGATGGGCGGAAATTATGATTACATTCTCATAGATTGCCCGCCTAACATGGGACTCATCACACTTAATGCCCTGAGAATATCCGACAGCTACATGATACCTGCCATTCCCGATATACTTTCAACATACGGAATACCTCAAATCGTGAAGCGGGTAAATGCTTTTGCAGACAATATAGCCCATGATATAGAGTGTCTCGGAATCATCGCCACAAAATTCCGCGCCAAGTCAAATCTTCACATGAGGATTCTTGAGAGGCTGAAGGAAGGAAAAGATGCTCCCCTTTTCGATACAATATTCCCTGAGAACAACGACATAGCCGCGGCGGCAATGTACAGGCCAGTGAACACTTTGCGTCAGAGATTCGGCTATGGTGGGCAGTATGATAAATTCAAGGCACTGGCTGAGGAATATATGAGGAGGGCTGAACATGTCAGTTGAAATTTTACGCAGGCTATTCAAGGTCGTAATTGATGAGGCGGAAAATAACCCGGACTTTTCCGCAAAGATTGAGCAGATACTTTCATCGCAAGCACCTGTGAAAAAGCAATCCACCGCAAAGAAACCTTCAAACCGTCGTGATGCCCCAGCACTTGACCCCGTGAAAGCTCTCGCTGAAGGTGAAGCCTCACTCCGCGAAAAACTTGGCGGACTCACGGAAAAACAGCTCAAGGACATTATCGCGTATTACGGCATGGATTCGTCAAAGCAGGCTATGAGATGGAAGAAAACTGACAGGCTTATAGACCTCATAGCGGAAGAGTCAAAACGTATCTCCAAAAGAGGCGACGCATTCAGGCACTGACACATACAGAATATCCCCATTCCCCCTGGTTCAGTCATTGCCAGGGGGATTTTTTATGCGTGATATTATTCTGCGTGAGGTGAAATGATGAACAGCATTCGCAACTTCTGCATAATAGCCCATATAGATCACGGAAAATCAACACTCGCAGATAGGCTTCTCGAATCAACAGGCACAATATCATCACGCGACATGAAAGCCCAAATACTAGACTCCCTCACTCTTGAGCGCGAACGAGGAATCACCATCAAGCTCGTACCTGTCAGAATGGATTACACCGCCAAAGACGGACGCAAATACATACTCAACCTCATAGACACTCCCGGCCATGTCGATTTTGCGTATGAGGTCTCACGGTCATTAGCGGCATGTGAAGGAGCATTACTCGTTGTTGACGCGACTCAAGGTGTCGAGGCTCAAACAGTCGCAAACGCATATCAGGCAATCGAGCAAGGACTCGAAATATTACCCGTCATCAACAAAATAGATCTCCCCTCAGCGCGCCCGGATAACGCAAAGCAGGAAATCTCCGAGGTTGTCGGACTCGATGCTTCTGACGCAGTACTGACGAGCGCGAAGACAGGCGAAGGGGTCAATGACATTCTCGAACGCATAGTATCAGACATTCCCGCCCCAAAAGGAGACCCTAACGCACCATTACAGGCACTAATATTCGACTCCGTGTATGACAACTACAGGGGGGTAATATGCTATGTCCGCGTCATGAACGGAACAATCAAGGCCGGGCAAAATATTATGTTCATGTCTAACGGAATAACTTATCCCGTAAACGAGGCTGGAGTCTTCAAGCCTGGCTTCACCCCAGTGAAAGAGCTTCAAGCCGGGGAAGTCGGTTACATCACCGCGAGCATTAAGACTCTCGCGGAAGCTCAAGTTGGCGACACAATCACGGACGCGAATAACCCAGCAAGCTCACCCCTTCCGGGCTACAAGAAGGTGAAGAGTGTTGTGTTTTGCGGATTCTACCCTGTTGAACGCGACAACTACCCACAATTGCGCGACGCTCTGGAGAAATTATGCCTCAATGACTCCGCCGTTACATATGAGCCTGAAAGCTCCGAAGCTATGGGATTCGGATTCAGATGTGGCTTCTTGGGACTGCTACATATGGATGTTGTTCGTGAGAGGTTACGCGAGGAATATGGAGTCGAACTCGTAGCAACAGCACCAAACGTAATATATGAGGTCGTCAAGCAGTCAGGCGAGATTGTCGAGGCTCATAGGCCATCAGATTTCCCGGATGCGTCAGAGATTGCAGAGATTCGCGAGCCGTATATCAGGCTGTCAGTGTTCATGCCGTCAGAATTTACCGGGCGAGTCATGCAGTTGGTTCAGGACAGGCGCGGAACGTATAAATCTATGGATTACATTACCCCTGAGCGTGTGAGGCTGGTATATGAGATGCCATTATCGGAATTTATCGTTGACTTTCACGACAAACTCAAATCCCAGACTCGCGGATATGCTTCACTGGACTATGAGCTTATCGGATTGCGTGCAAGTGAGCTTGTGAGGGTTGATATTCTCGTGAATGGCGAGGCGGCTGATGCATTCTCGTTCATCTGCCACAAAGATCAAGCCTACAACCGCGGCCATGCTGCTGTAACGAAACTGAAAGGGCTAATCCCCTCGCAATTGTTCGAGATTCCTATTCAGGCTTCAATAGGACGGCGCGTAATTGTCCGCGTGAATGTGAAGGCACTCCGCAAAGACGTGCTAGCAAAATGTTACGGCGGAGACATAACACGCAAACGCAAACTTCTGGAGAAACAGAAGGAAGGCAAGAAACGTATGAAGCAAATCGGGAAGGTCTCAATTCCGCAAGAGGCATTCTTAGCTTTCATGCAGGCTGATATGAGTGAAAAGTAGCGGGCTTTATGTACATGTACCTTTTTGTGAGAGGAAATGCGGTTATTGCTCATTCTTCAGCATGGCCGGACAAACTGAGCGCGTTCCCTCATGGCTTGACGCTCTGAAACGTGAGGCAGCTCGTTACGGCGGCAACGGGAAAATCCCTCTACGGACTCTCTACATAGGCGGGGGGACTCCCACAGTGCTTGACATTCCGCAATGGGAGCAACTCATGACGACAATCCGCGAATATTTCGACACATCAACAATCATCGAGGCAACATGCGAGGCAAATCCCAATTCCTTAACGCCCAGTCATATCTCCTTCCTGAAGGATAACGGCTTCACCCGCATAAGCCTAGGGGTTCAGAGCCTCATTGATTCGGAGCTTGAAACGTTAGGGAGGCTTCATGATTCTGTGCAGGCATTGAGGGCAATGGAACGCGTGAAAAGTTCAGGGCTTGAGCTTGGATGTGATTTGATTTTCGCCATTCCCGGACAAACTTTAAGGACGTGGGATTATTCCATGCGTCATGTCATGGAATATGCCTCTCACATATCATGCTACCAGCTGACACTTGAGCCAGATGCGCCAATGTATTCACGTTACGGCGGTGATGACCTCAACGGGGCGGGATATGCGTTTTACCGTTACGCGCAATATATTCTGCCTCGTCATGATTTCGCGCAGTATGAAGTCTCGAATTTTGCGCCGCCCGGCCATGAATGCAGGCACAACATATCATACTGGAATCATTCTGACGTTATCGCCTTGGGGCCTTCAGCTGTGAGTTACATTGACGGCGTGAGATATGCAAATCCCCCATCGCTTGACGAATACATATCAGGCATTGAGCCATCAACGGAGGAATTATCCCCCCATGAACGCGCAATTGAACTCGCAATACTCTCACTGCGTACGAAATGGGGTATATCACGGGCGGGGCTTTTGCCTGAGATTGAACGCGCAATATCCGACATGCCCCCGGATTTGTTCGTCATCACTCCTGAACGCATAGCATTATCCAAACGGGGAATGAGGCTCGGAAATTATATCTGGTCAGAAATCCTGTTTTACGCTGAACACTAGCCACTAGCCACTAATCACTGTATAATATTTTCGTCCGGCTCAATGCGGCGGGAATCTGCGAATCGTGTCAGGTCGGGAACGAAGCAGCACTAAGCAGAATTTTCCGGGTGCCATTGAACGCCGGATATTTGATTCTTACCCCTCATAGACCCATCCGCGTTTACGGCAATACGCATCAAATACACTGTCAGCAAATTTCCCTGATACTTTCTTCAGAGCCTTGTACACGAGATTCTTCCTGTAGCTGATGAGTATCCTAAACATTTCGGGAGTCTCAAGGCGGGGCGTTTTGTCGTTCGAGGCGGCTATTATGTCGCAGGCAAGCTCATACCTATTTGACTCCTTCAATACCCATTCGCGGCATGTCCTTATAGCGTCAAGTCGTGAGGAATATATATCGCCTTCAACAATATCACGCACCTTCCTCAATGCCGATGGGAAATCATCAATGTCAATTACCTCAATCCCGCGTTTGTCCGGGACTTGCTCCAAGATTGACGGATCACCGCAGTAAATCGGCAATGCCCAGCACAACCAAGCATCCGTAAGTTTTTCCGTCCAATAAAATTTGTGCCGTGAGTTTTCGATTGCTATGTGATACTTGTACGGGGCTATAGCGTCTATTTTGTCGTCAACTGGCGTAGTGTCATTCCCAAAACACCCGGCCATGTCGCCAAATTCATCTTTCACGCGGAACATGAACGCCGAGCGCCTGCGGTGATATTCTGTTTTGTGCTTCATGGAAGATATTATTGATATTTCGCGAGTCTTTGGGGGAATGGGGAAATTCTTTGCCTTCGTCAAAGAGTCCATTTCACCGCGAATCCCTGCGAGCCATCCTAAATGGGGATTGCTGATTATCGTCCTTCCTGTGTAACCGGGAATCTCATACGGAGATATTATTGTGCCGTATTGCTCCGTGTAATAGCTGAAGTATTTGTATTCTCGTATTTCAGGAGGCTCATCAACGAAAAGGATTCTTCTTTCACGCGGAATGTTCGTGCAAAAACACCTGTAAGGGGTATCACCTGACACAAGCCAATCTGCATTGAAGCGTCCCTCATAGCTACCTGAGAACGTGTATTCCCCACCACGCATTGCCCCACATCCGTCATCGCTATACCAATCTGGGGCATTCCCGGCTGATGAATACGGCGGGTAAAAGATTTTTACGGCCATAAAAACCCAGCTTTCATTGTGTGATTTGAAGCGCGGATATTATCTCATTGAATCCCCGCAAGGTTTCATGCGCAGAAAACTCATCACCGAGCCTCCGAGAAATTTCGCGCAAGTCATCCCTGAATGACTCATCATAATAGCCGTCATATATCCTGAAGATTTCCGGCAATAACTCCGCAAAATCATTCTTCCCGTAACGCTCCGAAAAATAGCACTTCACAGCCTCGTTGAGATTCTCACTTTTCACGCGCCCGAAATACCCAGAGCATACAGCCACAACAGGACGCATTGAATACGCCGACTCCATTGCTGATGTTGCGGAGGCAAGAACGACATTTGCAGACTCGATATATTTGCGTGGGTCAGTCTGAGTCCCTGTGATTCTGACGCATTCACGGCCTAATGAGGCATTCAAGTTGCGGGCGAGAAGTTTCAGCTTGAACAGTCGCCAGCCTCCACCACCTACGATATTTATCACGAAGCCGGGAATATGCTCCTGTATCGGCTTGATGTTATCCAGTATGTGAAGCAATCCCGGAGTCTTGTACCCGCTCAATCTG
>JAFSKY010000173.1 GCA_017448685.1 Synergistaceae bacterium | reverse complement strand
CACTGATACCCTTTACGTTCTTTGACCCGTTCACACCATTGCGCTCATTCCTACGCTCTATCAATTCCCCAAGCCTGTATATCATTCCGCCTCACTTCGATATGTGTATCTCGCCAATCCAGTAATACCCCCACGCTTTAGCCTGTTGCGCCAATATCGGCATGTCCTGCGCATACCACTGAAATCCCGAATCACGCACAAGCCTCTTCAGCTCCATGTACTTCCTACGCAATGACCTCACAGCCGAACGAGACTCCCCCGTGTCAACCTGATGCCACTGCGAACCCGTCCACACGTAAATCACTCGCGGGGTTGAGCCTGCCCAAGCTACAGGCACAGCGGGATTATCCAGCACACCGATGCGGTCAACAGTTCCCTTCCAGTTGCCTATAGACATGAAAGCCGGGTTGACTGTCCAATCTGGAATGTAGGTTGAGTAGCTTTTGCCCCCTGACATTTGAGAACGCGTAAAGCCTTTCTGCCTCACCTCTAACATTTCAGCTGTTGGGAGCTTGCGTAACTCTGAGACTTGCACATCACTGACCCATTTCGTTATGCCTGCCGTTGATGGGACTATTGAGCCGACAACGTAATTTGTTGCGACAAGGTTAGGCCCCTCGGCTGTTCCATATACCCACATTCCGTCATCGTTTTTGCGGACAGGGTAGCCGTCAAGGGTTATGTACCAGTTTTTCGGCATGTTGTAGGGGCGGTAAACGTAGAAAGTCATTCCTGCGTAAGGCGACTCAGGCACTAAAAGCGGCTCTGTGATGTAACGTGTCGCGATTGCCTCAGAGCATAACGCTGTGAGGATGAGTATTACAGCAAAAATTTTCCTCGCCATAAATCCCGCCTACCTTCCCAAAACGATTTGCCCTAACCACTGATAGCCCCACATGGCCGCATATTGTGATAGGACATAGGAGTCGTTGTTCGACCATTGAAGGAGATTGAGCTTGTTCGTTTCTACAGTGAGGTCATATATTCCGCTTCTGATTATATTCAGGGGGCGTTTTCTGCCTTTAGCGTTGAGTTGCTTCCAGTTTTGGCCGTTCCAAGCGTAAACGACATCGGGATAATCACCCTTCCAAGCTACTGGGATTGCTGGCTTGCTGAGGACTCCGATTCTGTCAACAGTGCTTGACCATCTGCTTATGGCCATGAAATTTGTGTTGAGTGAGAGCTGACTCTGCACAGCTGGGTATGATGTTTGAGGGAGAACGGCGACTCCTCCTATTGATGACGGCGGGACATACACGGCAGCCCCAGACGTATTGAGCTGAGTGATTTGTGGCTGTACTGGAGTCCCTGTGAATGTTGGCGGGCTTGGAGGGATATAGCTCGCGGAGTTTTGCGGCAATATCGGCGCGACAGTTGCGACTCTTCCGTTCCATGGGCCTAACCCAACGACAGAAGGAATCACCGAGCCAACGACGTATTGAGTTTTGGTGTAAATGCCTCCTTTTGACGAGCCGTAATACCATATTCCGCTGACATCCTTATAGACTAAATAGCCGTCATATGTAACGTAGAAATCTCCTGCGAGTCCTGCGGGCTTATAGACGTAGAAGCTCATGGAGTTATACGCGGGCTGACTCACGAGTAAGGGCGAGCCTGTTGCGGCGGAAAATGCCGGAGTTTGCAGCGCGAGAAGCAACAAAGCTGTAACACTGAGATATTTCTTCATGGTATAAGATTTCACCTTCCGTTGCTGGTTTAGTTCTGGTTGCCTTGTCCCACAGGGGGAATTGGGGTATCAGAGATTGTGCCGGGGTCAGGCGCGTATTGTCCTACAGGCGGCAAATACTCATTCTGCCTTCTCTGTGGTTGCGGCCTCTCAAATTCAATCGGCTCTGGTGTAGGAGTCTGCTGTCTTTGCGGCTGAGTCTGCTGTTGCTGTTGACGCGTCTGCTGGCGAGTCTGTGTTTGCGGCTGAACATCTCTAGATGCCGGGGCAGTCTGCGTTTTGGGCTGAGTCGTGCGAGTCTGCTTTGAGCGTGTCTGTTTTGCCGGAGCTTTTGCAGCTGGGGTTGACTTAGTGGGACTCTGACGTACGACTCTGCTTTCAGGCACAGAGGCTTTGCGCTTAGGCTGTGAGTCCTGCTTGGGCTGTGCTTTTGGCTGGCTGGACTGCTGTGTTTTGGGCTGAACCTGCGTTTGCGGCCTAGCCTGAGTCCCCGGTGCTGGAGGGTTATATAGCGGTTTGTCGGCGCGTATTATCCTGTCGCGGTCAGACTCATCATAGAGCTGTTCCGGGGCTGTCATGGGCATTTGGAGGTACGCAAGCTCATTGCCGGGTGTAGTTCCGTCAGAGTCGGGCGGGAGGTAAACGGGGTATGAGCCTGTTTGAGGGGTAATTTCCTCCGGGCTTGGCGGAACATACACGGATGGACTCCACGCATCGCCGTCAAGTGGTGAGGCTTCTCTTTCGGGGGGAGTGTACACGGGGACTTTTGGCATTTGTGGGTCATTTGGTGCTGTTGGGAATTTCGAGACATTCGGAGGAACTTGGGTAATTCCCTTCGATGATGTCTCAATGGGATAAACACGAGCCGGGCGTTTTGGATCCCATAACGGAGTTTTCTCCGGGTCATTGGGATAATACACGACGCGTGAAAGAGGCTCAAACGTCGGGTCAATCGTAATGGCCTTCCCGTAAAAGTATTGCGCCTGATGATAGCCGCCTGTCTTTTCGTGGTAGACACCATACCAGTACCACGCGTTAGGATTGTTGCGTTCCTCCTGAATAGCTTTGACGAGGTAAGGCCGTGCTTGCTCGTAACGCTCCTGATTCATGAGTTCGACTGCACGTTGAAGGGATGATTTTCTTGCGGGAGCGGGTTTTTTGGAGGCGGTCTTTTTGGGTGCTGGCTTGGGAGTCTGCTTTTGTGGAGCGGGCTTCTTTTTTGCGGGAGCTTTTTTCGGGGCTGGCTTCGGAGCGGGGGTTTCCTCCTCCTGCTGAGTCTGATTCGGCCATGGCATATATTGCGCGCTGTCATCATCCGGGACTGATGCGGCGTATAAGGTTGTTGCTGAAAGTATAATTGTTGTTACAGCCAGCATAAATTTATTCATATTAAGTATTATTCCCCCTTTGATTTTTTCATTGCGTGTTTATATTTGCGTGCATTCCGTCCGATTCCGATGATTATCTCATCATATTTTGCTCCGGCCTCGCTAATTGCTTCAGCTCTTT
>JAFSKY010000172.1 GCA_017448685.1 Synergistaceae bacterium | reverse complement strand
GGTCAATCACCGAGCAATTACCCGTGTTCCTCGTGATAATCCTAATCGTAATGGCCGGGCATTATATCTGGATGGCGTTGCTGTACTTCATCGCTGGTGTTTACTCAGGGCGCAACCCTTGGAATGTCGTCAAGAATTACGGCCCCGCATACATGACAGCTGTCGGGACAATGTCGAGTGCTGCAACCCTCTCAGTAGCACTCACCTGCGCGAAAAAGTCAGAACCTACTCTGCGTGATGACATGGTGAACTTTGGCATACCGTTATTCGCGAACATTCACCTTTGCGGCTCGGTAATGACTGAGACATTTTTCGTAATGGCCGTGTCAAAGATACTTTACGGCGTATATCCATCTGTAGGCAACATGATTCTGTTCTGCCTGTTGCTTGGAATTTTTGCGATTGGTGCGCCCGGTGTTCCTGGTGGTACTGTCATGGCCTCGCTTGGATTGATTACGGGTGTGCTTGGTTTTGATGGGACTGGAACGGCGTTAATGCTGACGATTTTTGCGTTACAGGACTCATTCGGGACTGCCTGCAACGTTACGACAGACGGAGCTTTGACGCTCATACTTACGGGATATGCTGAGAAGCATGGAATACGTGAGGAGAATTTAGCCTGATTGAGAGTGTAATATGTTCCTCCTGTCATTTTGCTGGCAGGGGGAATTTTTTTTGTCTCTTCACGCTTTGAACTCTTTACGCTCACGGTAAATCATCTGCAACATCTCCACAAAATCTTTCACGCTCTCCCTTTTGTCCCCCGAATGTGTGCATAAAACGCAGCATATTTTCTCCGGGCAATCGAATAACGTCCACGCAAATTCGCCGTTATGGTCGTTCAGGAATCCCGGTGCGAGGCATATCCCTTTGTGGGCTTTAATGTTCGTGAGAGTCGTCTCGCGGTCATTGCTGTTGAAGTACTCCACATGAACGGAGTCAATGATTCTCCGCTGTACAGCTACAAGCTCAGGAGGTGAACCCCCGCCAACCATAAGCACACGCCCCCGCAAATCTTCCGCGTGAATAATCTCCCTTCCGGCTAATTCGTCATCCTTCTCCGTGATGAGATATATCCTGCTGTCGAAAAGGTGATGTATCTTTATTCCGGGAATGTGCTTAACGTCATTGCGCCTGGCGAACAAAATATCCTCCTCACCCTTGAGGAATGACGATGAGTCATAGAGCGTCAGGAAATGCGGAGTAACCGAAATCCCCTCATGCGATTCCGTGAAGGTCTCTATTGCTTCAGGCAGGAAATATATTGCTGACCTCATCGGAAGCCCGATTGTGATATTCGCCCGGTAACGTGTTCCATAATTCTGCCCCTGTTCAACCGCAAGTTTCAGCTCCCTGCGAATATTCCTCAGAGTCACGCAGAACTGTTCCCCCGCCGGAGTAAGTACTGCCCCTCTTGGTGAACGGTCAAACAGTGAAAAACCTATTTCCCCCTCAACCTGCTTTATCTGGTATGTCAAAGTCGGCTGTGAGATGAAGAGATTTTCTGCGGCATGGTTGAAGTTCTTTGTCTTCGCAAGCTCAAGAATGTAATCAATCTGCTTTGTGTCCATGATAAAAATTTTATGCATACTATTGATATTTGTGATTGGATTATTATATCGCAAGGCCATAAAATTATCGCGTTCCAGAGAATTTATGACAGTGAGGGATAATCATGAAGTATGTGAAACTCGGCAATTCTGGCGTTGATGTCTCGCGCATATGTCTGGGAATGATGAGCTTCGGCAAGCCCGGCCCGGAAAATGGCGTGTTCCCTTGGGCAATGGAATTTGACGACGCAAAGCCCCTCTTCCGCAAAGCAATCGAGTCAGGCATAAACTTTTTCGACACGGCCAATGTCTACCAGCTCGGCAGCAGCGAAATCATAACCGGCAAACTGATTCGCGAGTTCGGCCTCAATCGCGATGAGATTGTTGTAGCGACAAAGGTCAATTTCGAGATGAGAGCAGGCAAACCCAACGGAGCAGGCTCATCCCGCAAAAACATCATGGCCGAAATCGATCACAGCCTTCAGCGCCTCGGACTCGATTATGTCGACCTGTACCAGATTCACAGGCTTGACGCTTTCACGCCGATGGAAGAAATACTTGAAGCCCTGCATGATGTCGTGAAATCAGGCAAGGCACGCTACATAGGAGCTTGCACAATGGATGCGTGGCAGTTTGAGAGGTTGCAGAATCTTGCTGAGCGTCATGGCTGGACGAAATTCATCACTATGCAGAATCAGTACAACCTGATTTACCGCGAGGAAGAACACGAAATGATGCCTTTATGCCTCGACAGGAAAGTAGGCGTTAACCCTTGGAGTCCACTTGCGGGGGGAAGGTGCGCACATCCTTGGGGGACTCAGACAGCAAGGACGAAGATTGACGCGGTATCTCCTGCTGTGTGGACGGAGAAAACAGCCGCCCAGGACAAAGCAGTAGTCGACAACTTAGAGCGTGTTGCGCGTGAACATGGCCGGACAATGGCGCAGGAGTCTTTAGCGTGGATGCTGAGCAAACCTTTCATCTGCTCGCCAGTCGTGGGAACTACAAGCGTTAAGCACGTTGAAGAGGCCGTATCAGCTGTTGACATTGAGATTACGCCGGAAGAAATAGCCGCACTTGAAGCTCCTTACGTGGCACATACGAAGCAGCACGCGTTTTAGGCCATGAGCGTATTTGATGACCTCCGCAACGGAATCCCTTACGACATTCGCGACCCTGAGTATTTGCGCGAGGCTCACGGGGAAATGAAGCGTTGCCGTAATCTTTGCTGGCGCATCAACAGCACCAATCCTGACGACCGTGAAGCCATTATCACCCTTGAACGTGAATTATTCGGCGGACTCCCTGAAGGGACATTCATCACACCGCCTTTTCAGGTTGATATAGGATGCTGCTTCAAGCTCGGAAAAAACGTTTTCGTGAATCACGGATTAACCGCAATGTCTATAGGGACAATCACAATTGAAGACGGCGTAATGTTAGGGCCCGAAGTGGGATTGTTCACGGTGAACCATGAGCCTCGAAATATCCGCGTTATAATGACGAAGGAGATACACATAAAGCGTAATGCTTGGATCGGCGCAAGGGTAAACATTCTTCCGGGCGTAACGATTGGCGAGAACGCAATTATAGGTACAGGGTCAACAGTAACTCATGATGTGCCAGACGGGTGCGTTGCTGTTGGAGTCCCTGCGAAAATCATTAAGGAAGTGTGAGAGATGTCAAAAGATGTAGCTGTGCTTTTGGGAGCTGGCTCAATAGGTCAGGCGATAATACGCAGGATAAGCGCGGGGAAGCATGTAGTGCTTGCTGATTTGAGGATTGAGAACGCAGAGAAGGCCGCGAAGATTCTTGAGGATGCTGGATTTGAGGCAAGCGCAATCTCCGTGAATCTCGGTTCACGTGATGACATTCTCGCCCTCATTGAACACGCACAGAAATTCGGCCATGTGAAATATCTCGTGAATGCCGCGGGTGTTTCTCCGTCTCAAGCGTCAGTGCAGGACATATTGAGGGTTGACCTTTACGGGACGGCGGTATTGCTTGAGGAGTTTGGGAAGGTTATAGCTGAGGGCGGTTCAGGAGTCGTAATCTCTTCGCAGTCAGGACACAGATTAGGCGCATTAAGCGAGGAACAGAATACATTGCTTGCCACATCACCAACGGAAGAATTATTGCGTATTCCATTCATCACGGCGATAACAGACACGCTCAAAGCCTACCAGTATTCAAAGCGTTGCAATGTATTGCGCGTAATGTATGAGGCTTCACGTTGGAGCAAACGAGGCGCAACAATAAACTCAATCAGTCCGGGAATAATCATAACTCCCCTGGCGAATGATGAGCTTCACGGCCCAAGGGGTGAGGGTTATCGCAAAATGCTGAGGCTTTGTCCTGCTGGGAGGGCTGGAACTCCTGATGAGGTTGGCGACATGGCCGCGTTTTTGATGGGCGAAAAAGGACGCTGGATTACGGGAAGTGATTTCCTGATTGACGGAGGCACAACGGCTTCATATTGGTATGGTGATCTGCAATACCTCAAGACTACGCATTAAAATTTATCCCCCTTCACGGCTTCATGAGGGGGGACGTTTTTACGTTACTGCTCTTCTTCAATCGGTGCTGGATTATGGTTATCTGCTGTGATGATTGGGGAGGGAGATGGAGTTTTATGTGGTTCATTTCCTCCGGGCATGTCAGCAATGAGGGGTCTTATAGCGCGGTAAATCTGGCCTGATTTCCTCGTCCCCCTGAAGATTTTCTGCAAGGCATTATTGACTTCTGTTTTTGTTGATGAGCTTTTGACGGCCTCAGCTATTGCGGGGGAATTGAGTATGTCGCCAGTAAGCTCGGTTATCCTCTTGACAAGCTCGCCTGCCCCGTAATAGATACCTGGTGCTGATATGCTTGGGATAATGTCAACGGTGATATTCTTTTCGCGCCAATAATGAACGAGGCTACCGAATCCGTTATCCTTCGACACAATGAAGTAGTTTATGCGCCTTCCGTGATTCTCTGTTATGACTCCGCCGAGGAATGTTGAGAGTTGGAAGTCAAGAGCGTTTTTTAGGCCGACCTCTACACAGTGATATATGAGATGTGCTTTTGTCTCTTTCAGCTCTAGATTCAATTCAGGTGAGAGCCTATCAGCGTTCTTACTGTAGAATATGCATACGGTATTTTCAGCGTCAAGTTTGTGTATTCCCTTCAAGCCATCCGGGCCGACATTCTCATAGTCAACAAGGTAGTAGTTGCCTAGGATATCATTTTCCCTTGAGTTTTCCATTGACGGAGAATATATACGGCAACATGAACGCCCCGAGTTTTTCGCCTCGTAAAGTGCCATGTCGCTCTCATGAATCAATGTGTCAATGGATTTATCATCACCGTGTGTTTTCTGTGCAATCCCTGCGCTAACGGATAAAGCCTTCATAGTCTTTGAGCCTGAGTAATATTCCATCAAGGTGGCCATGAAGGAATTGACGCGTTTCACAACGTCAGAAGCCTCACGATGACCGAGTAGCACAATCATGAACTCATCCCCGCCCATTCTCGCGCAAAATCCATCGGCGAAATCACGCTGCATCATTTCGGCTGTTGCGGCCAAAGCTCTATCTCCCGCTTGATGTCCGTATGTGTCATTTACCTGCTTGAAGTGGTCGAGGTCAAAGTATATGCATGTAACGTTCTTCTCGTCTTGATTGCTCCTGATATATTCCTCCAAGTACCAGCGTGTAGCGAGTCCCGTCAAATAATCCTGCCTTGCCATTTCGATAATACGCTTCTGGTGTTCAAGGGCTTCTGATGTGCTGTGCTGTTCACGCTCTATGCGGTCAAGCAATTTCATGAAGTAGAATCTCACGAGCGAGGGCGTGAGGGGTTCTGGCCATAAGTCATATAACGAGGATAAATCTTGCTGTGAAAGTTCGAGGGGATTCTTTGAGCAAAGAATATATTTTGCGCCGTCAAGGAATTTTCCGGGAAGCCGCTTGAGGATAAACACGTTAAGTCCTTGCTGTATTGTTGGTGAGTCATGTCCGAGCGTGAAAACTCTGCAAGATATGACATTAGGAGGAATGAATGAGGATATTAGTCCGGCGAGGCTTTTCCCTGAAACGTAAATGTTTATCCCGTTAGTGTTCATGATGGTAATCATAAGGCAAAACACGCAAAATGCAAATGTCTCAGCGTTTCACCCCCTCAGAGTCAGAATCACCCACGCGATAATCACATTCACCCCGACAAGCGGAATTATCGTAGCCAGATTCAGCAGTAACATTTTACCCGCCGTCCTTGAAGGGAACAGCCCGAAATAATACCCCGCATCCTGACGCAAGACTCTAATCGCCGTTCCAAGCCCCGAACCCAGCACCAGCGCAAAGAACGCCTGCCACATGTCAAGTTCCCCTGAAGCCATAGCTCCCCCCGCAAGCGCAAGAGCCGCCTGAACATTCACGACTCCTCCCGCGGCGACTCCCCATCCCGCAAGAGGCATAACACCGTCATGATTCCTGAATGCCTCCTGAAAGTATGAGTTTATTGCGGGTGAGAGGGAATATGACACAGCGAACATTACCCAAGCCAGCGGCAATGACCTAACGAGTCTCCGCAACAATGAAGGCGAATGAGCTTTAGAGGGAATGACATTGCGAGCCTCACATGAGATTGCGCCTTCACGCCTCACGAAATGTAGCGCAATCATGAAACGCAGAATGCTTCTCACCAGCAATGACACAGCGAACATTGCACCTGCCCCCCCGGCCATGCCAAGACTAAGCGCTAAGGTTGAAGGCCAACGCCTTAGATACGCCGGAAGTGGGAGCATCAATACCGACCACACAGCAGAGTTTTCCGTGATTGTCCCCTGTGCAAGGGCTGAAGCTATCACAGCCGCCCCAGTACGTGAAGAGCCTGCACTCAAAGCTACAGCAAGCCCGGTAACGGAAGGAATGCCGCGGGGAATTATGCGGCTCATGATTTTTTCCGCGAGACCTGAACGAATTATGAGTCCTCCGAGAATCAATCCTGCGATTATGTCAAGCGTAAGGTATATTTCGCCCCTGAGAAGCCCTGACATTTCACCGCCTGAGAATTACCACCGACATGTATTCGCCTGAGTCATTCAATGCTTCATCGCCCCAGGATATTCTTTCATTGAGGGGGTCGCCAGCATGGTCAACGCGGTATATCGTGCTGAAACTTCCTGCCTCGTTTACGATTTTGCGGAGGTCTTTCAACGCTGAGGGCTTGTATATCGCGATAACGTCAGAATGTCTGAGGGCGTTCAGGATTTTAGCGGGGGAAGCTGTGCCGGGTATTATGGTGAGAATTTCATCTGACATGGCCAGGAATCTTTTTGCGCAGGCAGCCGCGACTGAATGAGCCGAGATTCCCGGGACAAATTCCGCGTCAACGTCAGGGATAATTCCCCTCATGGCCTCAAGGAGATATGCGCCTGTTGAATATAGCATTGAGTCTCCTATCACGGGGAAGAATATTTTGTCGGCGCGTTCAATCTCAGGCCGTAATGCTTCAAGCTGTGAGCGTATGAGGTTGTCGCGTTCGTGAGTGTCATGGGTCATTGGGAATAATACGGGGATAAGTTTTGCGTTGGGCATGTGGTGAATGAGAATCTTCTCGGCGAGTCCCTTTTCATTTTTCCGTGAGCGAGGAACTAATCTCATGTCTGATTCTTGCGCATGAAGTAAGGCACTTAATGTTACGAGAGTTGGGTTGCCCGGTCCGAGTCCTGCAATGATTAATCTTGTTGGCTTTGTCATAGTGAGGCTATAATATCACACACAATAATCCACGCATAAAATCAATAGTGAGGTGAGTCGGATGGTTTTCCTTTTCGCATTCATAGGTGCAACGATATTCCTTTTTGGACTCTGGCAATGGGCATTAGGCGGTGCAAGTTTGTGGCGAATATTCAGCATACGGCGCAAGGAAAAAGAACTCTCACGCGAGGAAAAAGCCGAGGCTGAACGTGAAGTCAAACAGTTGGAGCAAGCAGCTGACAGGACAATATCAGCGAGCCTCAGAATAATAGCGTTTCTTGCTGTGTTTCTGTGGTTGTTCCTTGGCGTAACGATGATACTTGAGCTATTCGGAATAAACTGGGTAAGCACATTCGCGGCAAGGGCAAAAAATTATTGGGTTCAGCCGGGAATTGAGAGTCCTCACACCCAGAATCGCAACGAGACATTAAGGAACATGGGTAACAGTTTCAGGCGTTAAGGAGGGAGGTTATACGTTTGATTAAACTTATGGTGTTTGACCACGATATGACAATCGTTGACTCAAGTTATGCGATAATGGCAGGCTTCAATTACGTAGCTCAACATGAAGGCTTGCCGCACGTATCACATGAGTTGACGATGAAATACATTGCGACTCCGATTCCTACATTCTGTGAGGGACTACTAGGTGAATACCGCCCCGAATGGGTCAAGCTATACCGCGTGAACATAGCCGAGTATGAGCGCAAACTGATACGGCCATTCCCTGACACAGTGTCAACATTAACGCGCCTTCATGACATGGGGCTAAAGCTGGCTGTGCTGTCAAACCGTGAACATCCCCGGAGCGTTTTGCACAACACAGGGCTTGACGTGTATTTTGACGAAATAGTCGGAGCTCTTGAGCCTTATGGGAAATTGCCCTACAAGCCTGACCCGGCAATGATGAATGAGCTGATGAAGCACATGAACGTTACGCCAGCTGAAACTGTTTACGTTGGTGATGCTGATTTGGACATCATAACGGCAATCGGGGCGCATGTGAGGGGAATCGGAATCACGAAGGGAAATTTCACGCATGAGGATTTTGCGTTGCTCGGAGCGTGGAAGAGTATTGACGAGTTAAGCGAACTCATAGGGATAACGGAGAAGGATGCTCTCAGCTAACGTTTTGATGAGCGAATTAGGGCCGCTTGCTGCTTACGGCGAATACTCCGAGGACATTGCGCCCGCGTCAAAATTCCCGCAAAGGCAATCGCGTAATCCCTTTATCCCCGTCAACCATCTAGGAGCGGAATCGAGTCCCTACCTTTTGAGCCGTGCAAAAGATCCTGTAGGCTGGTACGCATGGAGTGATGATGCATTCAACGCCGCAAGAACTGAGGACAGGCCGCTATTTGTGTCTATAGGCTGGTCGTCTGATCATTGGTGCCACGTAATGGACAGGGATTGTTTTACGGACATTGAGGTAGCTGGGATGATAAATTCCGCGTGCATTCCCGTGAAGGTTGACCGCGAAGAACGCCCCGACATCGATAACATGTTCATGGAGATTTGCCGCATCCAGAACGGTAGCGCAGGTTGGCCACTGAATATATTTCTGACACCTGAAGGCCGTCCGTTTTTCTGCACAACATGGTTACCAAAACGCACAACGGGACAAATGCCGGGGATAACGGACATATTTCCCCGTGTAAAATGGCTGTGGCACATGCAGAGGGATGATGTAGAGAGGGCAGCAGATGTTCTTGCAGGAATGGTGAACGAACGTTTTGACATACTCGCTGGGAAAAAGCACAGGCCAGGCGGCAGAATCGGACGCTTCACGGCATATGAGGCTCTCAATGATATACGCTCAATATTCGATGTCAGATGGGGGGGCTTTGGTGGTGCGCCAAAATTCCCGGAGCATGACAAGCTGATATTCCTGCTGAAACAAGCTGAAGAGGGTTCAGAGGCATCAAAGCGCGATAAGTCAGACGCTCTAACGATGTCGGATATAACATTGCGGCGAATGTGGCGAGGGGGGATTCATGACCATCTCGGCGGGGGATTTTCGCGTTATTCGGTTGACGAACAGTGGTTAGTGCCTCATTTCGAGAAGCTGTTATGCGACCAGGCCATGTTGTTGCTTGCCGCGTCAATGTCTCAGAGGCTTGTGCAAAACTCATTTCACCGATTATTTGCCGAGGATATTATTTTCTGCGTAACGAAGGATTTTTCCGACAGCACGTCATACTCACAGGGCTTCAGGACTGCAATTGACGGCGACACACAAGAGGGTGAAGGCCGCTATTACCTTTGGAACGAGAACGAAATCAAGCGCATTCTCCCAGAAGGCGATGCGGGATTATTCTGCGCGGCATATGCTGTACTTCCATCGGGGAATTTCGGCAGTGAGTTAGCTGGGTCTCAAATGAGCTGGAATATTCTATACGAGGCTTCAACGGTAACGGAGCTTGCGAGGCGTTACGGCATAAAGGGTTCAGAGGTTGGGCAGAGGTTGTATGAGTGCCGGAAATTGTTGCTTGACGCTAGGGATAAACGTTATCCCCTCAAGAGCGACAACAAGATTCTAATGAGCTGGAACGGTCTCATGATTGGTGCGTTGGCTCATGCGTCAGTGTCATTTGAGCAAACGGAATGGCGCGACATTGCCGAACGTGCAGCCCTGTTCATCACGAAGAATTTTCCGGATAAGTCTGGACATTGGCGGCGGAGATGGATTGACGGTAAAGCTGAGATTGAAGCCTTAGCGGAGGATTACGCCTATTTTCTGTGGGGAGTGATTGAGCTGTACAAGGCCGCAAAACATTTCAACGCTGGCGAGAAACAGCTCGGTGAATGGCTGAACACTGCGAAAACTCTTGCTGACATTCTCATTGAGAGATTCGGCGATGAAAAAGACGGCGGACTTTTCATGACGGCAGGCAATGAACCACATATCCCCTTCAGGATGAAAACGCCTGAGGATATGAACTCGTTACCCTCAATGAATGCGCTTGCGGCAATGGCGTTGTGTGAGCTTGCGTTTATCGCTGAGGATAAGAAGTATTCCGATTTCGCCCGGAAAATTGCGGGATGTTTTGCGCATTATGCCCGCGAGAATCCATTGAGCTGCCTCACGATGATTACAGCCGATATAACATGGCAAGCCTTCAAGCCCAAGAAGAAGCCTGAGCCAGAACCCAAGCCCGTCCCAACAGATGAGGAACTCAACCGCGAAGAGCCACAAGATTCAGCGCAGGATGAGACGCAAGAGAGAGCCTCAGACAGGAAAGCCGCAAGAGCTTCGAGACGTTCCACAAGAGAGCCAGCTTCCTCACAGACTCCATCATCAAGGCCGGAAAGGAGAACACGTACACCTCATAGAACACCGCGAACCCGCGAAAAGTGATATATTATTGCCCATTCACAAAAAATTTCATTCGGGAGGTTTTTTTCTTGAAGCAGTTACGTTTAGCCGCAGGATTGCTAGCCATGATTGCGGTTTTCTTTTTGTCCGCTCAACCTTCAAGAGCCGATTACCAGTTTGACGACATAGAAGGCCCAAGCGGCATAAGCTCTCAGTGGGTCATCATCAATGACGAAACAGACACATTCGGAGCGACTCACACAGAAGCCCTCAGAATCTCAGCTGACCTTCTCACGCCCGGAACAGCCGCGATAAATGTCATCAACGGTAGCCCATCAACCGTAAGCGACAGGAATTTGCAGACATTCTTCCTCGTTGTAGCTGAGGGTGAAGGCGATTTTGATATGAATTTGCGCTCACAGACTGTTGATTTTGACGTTAGCACCCCTCAATCAGTGCTTGACACAACGGTGAATGAGAACGAGTCGCCCTATATAGGCACTATGCAAGCAGAGCAATCCGGCAATGACTCGTCAGCGTGGAAGAATTACCATTTCAGAATCGCCAGGAACAATGACACAAGGAACGCATATGACACCGTGATACAGTCATTCTACTTCCAGCAAAACGCAACTGGCTTACCCTCAAGCGGAATCCCTCGCTCTATGGTCATCTCAAACGTTCACTTAGGCACGGCGGCAGACGCTTCAAGCCCTCTCATAGTTCGCACAACATTGCGCGACTCTACAGGTACGAACGCCTCAAACGGGAACATAATAGCCTATGACAGAACGCGCTGGATAATGAACAACAACGCAACAACGGATAATCCGCAGTGGGTATTCATTCCTGTAGATAACCTTGACACGGATAACGCAAGCATACCGCGCCACCTTACTACAGAGGTTGCGAATAACTCAGCATATCGTTACGCGGTAACCTATTCAACCGGGACAGGGGCAACAGAGCCGCCGCTGAAGTGGAAGTTTGACATGTTCAGGCCGCAAGGGTCAACAAACATTCCTGCTGAAATCACGCTCAACACTGAGAGCAACATAGCACCCGGGCTTGTTACGGTGTATCACAGAAATTACAACGTCAACGAACAGAACAAGATTCCTTTACGAGTTTTCGGAGTAGATACATCTGATAGGGGACATTACGCGCTCACACTCAATCACAGGATAATTTACGGCAAGCCTTACGGGAGTACGTATACATATCCCAGCAGGGAAGGAAGGTTCAACCTTTACGAGATAACAGCGTTCCAGTTCAAACCCGCCAGCATGAAGTCGGCATTCTTCGACAGGGTAGCGAGGATAACGAAATCTCCCGGCAGTGTAGGCTTTCCCTCGTCAATGAGTTTTTCCACAACATCAGTTACTCGCGATACTCCTGAAGCAGACGTTATAGCGTATTTCACGGTCAACCAAACCGCCTCGACTCCTGCCGGAAAAACTGAGGGTATTATGCCCCTTCATATCACGTTCAACATTCCTGTAACGCTTGTGCAGGGTAATACATGGTGGAATGAGATGCTTCAAGAGTGGCATTCAACTGGAAGAATCGAGGCCAAATTTGCGGAGAAATATCACCTTTATCTCAGGTCATCAAACGGAAAACTCCTCAATCTTACGCAGGAGCTTGAAGACAAAAGCGTATATGACAGCGCGGTGAAAGTGTTTTATGACGATGAGAGAGGCGTGGTAACAAGGGATAACGTGAGCGGAGTTCTGACTGTAAGCTTGATGGCTATGATGATGAACGGCACTAGGGACGGTGAACGCCCTGAACTTAGCATAGTTTCTGACGACAGCAATCTCCAGCAGAATAACTACATCGTCATACGCGATGGCGTGAGCGACTCAAAATGGAACATGTCATTCCTCATTGCCCCGGCAGGATGGTATGACAACCCTAACAGGCAGGTCGTCAACAACAACAACAACAACGCGGGCAACAATAACAGCACAGGCTCATCCGGGGGCGGCGGTTGTGGAGTTTTGGCGGTCATTCCGGCATTGTTGGTTCTCATTCCGGCCATGAGGAAGAAATATCATGAAGGGAGGCTGTAATTTTATGCGCAAAAGCTTCATTTTGGCGGCTGTAATTCTGTGTGCGTTCATGCTGGCTTCGTCATCATGGGCGGCAACAACGGAAGGAACAGCAACTCTTTACATCACAGGTACTGAAAGCATACCAGCTGCGACAATAACGCAGGAATATACGGTTGACGAGAGCGGCGACCTCATAGCAAAGGGCATAAAGACTTACCCGCAACCCCCTTCATCATCAAATCGCTACACATTCGCCACAGTAAATGACGCTCTGAAGTTTGCGGAGG